>JABJHA010000022.1 GCA_018662005.1 Rhodospirillaceae bacterium
CTTGCTTCATCCCCGCCCTCCGCAAAAGCAGAAAGCTTACCACTGGCGGATTATTACTCCGGCCAACAACCAGGCAATCTGGCCGCTTCAGTGGTGGATTATTGCTCCGGCGGTCTCATCCGTGTTAGCGTTTAATTTACTCAAATCCTCATACAGGGCTTTAAAAGAAGTAGCAGCGGATTCTGCGAATTTAACTTTGTTTGGATCAATCGCCATAACGTGACCTCCTCTTGGGTGAGATAATCAATTACACACTATCAAGCTTGTCCTTTGCTGCACTTTCTAGATCAATCTGACATTCATGGCATAGGGTGTTGTTTGCTTTAAGGCTTTACATAGGTAAAACCACAACAGGATTTCGTTAGTTATATAATAACACGAACACCCGCGAGGAGACGAATTTTCAATATGTGACCAAATCCTGAACGTTGCACGTGTTTGCAATGTAAAAATCGTGAACTCGAAACCCCAAAATTAGGTATATTTTACCTATGCCAACCATACAGAATGTCACAAAGGAATTGATAGATACGATACTTGAGGATGGTTTTAAGCCATCAGAAATCAAGCTCGCTCTTTTGATATTTCGACTGACAATTGCCGAGGGCAGATCGGAATGGACTGACGTTATTTCTGTTGAGGAATTAGCCGCAAAGCTTAACAACATGGGAATGTCTACGGTTTCAACGGCAATTAAAGAATTAAGAAGAATCGGTTTATTAGAGACCACCCGCGACGGTGGAGGTCCCAACAGCTACCGCTTAGTTCTTCAAAATGTAGAGAATGTTACAGCGACAGAGCATCGCCAGCGAAGAAGAGGGTCAAGGCGTGATGTTCGCATGTCCTGAATATAGATGCTCAGATTTCTGAGGGTCCGCTGTCATGGAAATATCGATACTCAGAAAGCTGATCATCAAAGCCGTCGGATGCATATAACGCGCATGCGAGGGAGTTAAATTTATTTGATACCCATAATATTGGATATCTGTACTATCTGCGTGGGGGTACCCCCACGCGCGGGCGCGTATGAGGGCTTCGGGAAAAAATAAATTTGGAATTACCCCGGCTACTACGGCACGTATAGCTGAAGTAGCTAGAGCAGTCGGTTAGACCTCCCGCCTCTTAGTGAGGTTGTTTTTGACGCCCGCCCGCATCATTGAAGTTCGATATACGCATTCCGTTGCAAATCGTGTGCAAGATAATTTTTGTTCAAGTTTGTGCAGGATGTGGAAATAATGCTAATGACGGTTTGCGGAAACTTCATTACCTTGATAAGGGGATTAATGAGATTTGACACATCGCCATTGTTAACGCCCCCATGTAAGCCTAGATACACCCTGCTCTCGGCATTAGGATGTTCGCCAACCCCTGAATAGTGGGGTTTCCCGCGTCGTAGAAGCGCGTTAAGAACCTGTCTTAGGGGAAGGGTACCGGAAAATGAATACGAGGTCTTTTTTGTACTTTTAAATGCCCCCCCCAATAAAACAACTATAGAATTTCCATAAGTATTGAAGGCGGTACACCAAACTGGTACACTTGGCTTAAGGTTGAAGCTAGAAACAGCGCAGAAATCAGCCGTTTTTTGATGGACGTAGGCTTATCCCACCCCATCCGCCATTTTCCTATTCATAGACGAACTTTACCATTCATAAATATATTACAAACTCGTTGTTATTGTTGTGGTGGTGCGCAGATCATACTGTTCGCAACTCACCGCTGGCGTTCGCCTAAAGTATCACAAACGACTAACGGGTCCCTTTCGGGACACCTCCCCTGCTCGAAAGGCAGGACGGGTCTGTTACGGGTACCGGGTTCCTATCGTTTTCCTCCACGGTTAAGCTCAAAGCATAATGCTGATAATAAACCAATTTAATGTCCGCTTTACACCCTAGCAGCGGACGTTTGCGATAGACGTTGAAATAGTCTGTTATTAGCGTGCCGGCGGGATAAGTCGTTCAAGGCATTATAACTAGCCTTTCAAAGGCCTACCTATTTCACCCTGTATGTGATTTTCGTTAATGTAGATAACAAAAAATTATGTCAAGATTATCTCCTGAAAAATGACGTTTGTTAATGGGGGTTATACAGTCCGTGTGTAGCCAACAGCGGACAATTCTCAATTGATCACGATCTACATAAAGGCGTAGTTGTGTTATTATTTTTGAAAACGTTGATCCGATCGAGGTGCAAAAAAAGCAAAATGAAACTCAAGAATACACACACCTTAATAATTCTTTGTGCTGCCTTTATGATTTTTGTCGGAGGCAGTATCCCATCTGCAGCGCAAGTCGAGCGAAAGGTTGACAAGATAACGCTTCTCGCTGCTGAGATCCCCGGCGGTTTGGTGAAAATTGAAGGCACCAGAGGTGTTGGTGTGTATCCTGATCTTTTTTATGAAGCTGCCGCCATTTCCAATACAAGCATCACATTTCGATTTGTTCCGTGGGGTAGAGCTTTTCGTGAAGTGGAACAGTCAGAACACCTCTTAACGTTCCCGCTAACGCGGTTACCGGAGCGTGAAGCTCGTTATAAATGGTTAGTGCCATTAGACACCGATGAGATTGTATTCTTGTCCCGTGACACACCAATTAATTCCTTATCTCAGGCCAAAAAGCTAAAACGGATATTGGTTTGGGAAGGCTCTAGCATGGAAATATTTTTACGTAGCAAAGGATTTTCGAATCTATTGGCGGTCGGCAAAACAGAATCATTAATCCGAATGTTAGCTCACGGACGTGCCGACGCGTGGTTTACGGTACGTCCGGAAAAAATGGAATCCTTTTCAGCCAACGGCAGCATAGTGAAGATAGTTTCTGGAGATGTTATAAACAGCGAGTCCGTTTGGCTGGTGGGTGGAAAATCCTTCATTCATTCCGAAGAGTCTAGGCGTTTTTCTCAAGTTGTCCGAAATTTAGTGAACAAGGGCAGATTGAAAGAACTCAAGCAGAAGTATAAAATTCTACCGAAGTAATTCAAAGACTCTGATTTTGAATATGTCCGGTTTGGGTCAAAAGCAAAGGTAAACGGTACGCAAAATGATGTCCGCTTACTGCCGAATAGCGGACAACCCCATTCGCCATTTTTCTTATTTATCGCGCTCGTAAATTAAGGCGCCGCCTGAATAGACGCAGCGAACCGCGCGGTCGTCGGCCATGATCATCTGTGCGAACAGTACGTCCCAAATATCGCGGGCGTGGCTCATGCGTTCGCTGATAAGGGGGCGGGATTTCAGGTCTATGATCTGGATATCCGCCTCGTAGCCCGCTGCCAGATTTCCTATCACACCGTCCAGTTGCAACAATTTTGCACTGCCCATGGTGGCCAGGTAAAAGGCTTTTGCCGGGTGCAGGCTGTAGCCTTGCAGTTGGGCGATTTCATAGGCCGACTTCATGGTATCGAACATTGAAAAAGACGTACCACCGCCGATATCCGTGGCCAGCCCGACCGCAATCGGTTGCGGGTTATCACGTAAATCGGCCATCTTGAACAAACCCGAACCAATAAAAGTATTAGATGTGGGACAGTGAGAAATGCCGGCCCCCGATTGCCTGAAACTGTCAATTTCGCGCTCGGTTAAATGCAGGGCGTGGCCGAAGTTTGCGCCGCTTTTGACCAGGCCAAACGTTTCATAAACATCCAGATAGTCGCGGGCTCCCGGGAACAACTCTTTTACCCAGGCAATTTCATCATGATTTTCGCTGATGTGTGTCTGCATCAGGGTATCCGGATACTTCGCCCACAAGGCACCCGCTGCTTCCAGCTGTTGCGGGCTTGAGGTCGGGGCAAATCGCGGTGTAATGGCGTAGCTGCAACGCCCGGTGCCATGCCACTGCCTGATCAGGTCTTCTGATTGATCATAGGCGAGCTGGGGCGTGTCAAGCAGATGATCAGGGGCGTTGCGATCCATCATCACCTTGCCGGCAACGACCCGCATACCCAGCTTTGTCGCCTTTTCAAACAGGGAGGTCACCGATTGCGGATGCACCGTACAGTAAACCGAAGATGTGGTGATGCCGTTACGCAAGCATTCTTCAAGGAAAAATGTCGCCGCCGCGTCGGCATAGGCCTTGTCGTCAAAGCGGGATTCCACCGGGAAGGTGTAATTGTTCAACCATTCAAGCAACTGCTCGCCATAAGCGGCAATAATTTCGGTTTGCGGGTAATGCACGTGGGCGTCGATGAAGCCCGCCATGATCAGGCAATCGGGATAGTGGTCAACGCTCGCCTGTGGATGACGTTTGAGGATGTCGCCAGCCGCACCGACATCAACAATAACGCCGCCCTCTATCACCACCGCGCCATCTGCTTCATACGAGATGCTTTCATTCGGTTGAACCTGGAAGGGGTCGCCGACAAAGGTCAGCGTCTGCCCCCTGATGGCCTTCTTCTTATGGCTTGCTGATGCTGAATTCATAGGTACAGGTTTTCAAAATAATGCCCCCAATGGATGACGGTCGAGGCGTGTCCATTGGGGGTCATTTAAGGCTTTTCGTGTTTTATCTAGGGTAACTTTCCGGTGACGCCTTCGACATAGAAGTTCATACCCGAAAGCGCACCATCATCAATAACTTCCCCGGCTTTCAGGAAGGCTGTGCCATCCTGTTTGTTAAGCGGGCCGGTGAATGGATGAAAGCTACCGGCAATGATTTCATCCCTGACCTTGTTTGCCTGGGCGACAACATCGGCGGGAACTGCCTTATTCCAGTCAGCCAGCAGAAGCATACCCGATCCGAAACCGCCCCAGACGTCACCGGATTTCCAGGTGCCGTCCATCACTTCCTTGATACGCTTGACATAATACGGCGCCCAATTATTGACAATGGCTGTGAGCTGGGCTTTCGGACCAAAGGTGTGCATGTCGGAAGCCTGACCAACGGCGAAGACGCCTTCTTGCTCAGCTATTTTCATGGCTGCCGGGGAATCCGTATGCTGGAAAAGAATGTCGGCGCCCTGATCGCGCAGGGCTTTGGCGGCATCGGCTTCCTTGCCGGGATCAAACCAGGTGCTGACCCAGACAACCTTCATTTTTACATTCGGATTGACAGACTTTGCACCCAGATAGGTGGCGTTGATACCCATTACCACCTCGGGGATCGGGAACGAGGCGATGTAGCCAATGGTGTTGGATTTGGTCATTTTACCGGCGACGAGACCGGCCACATAGCGGCCTTCATAGAAACGGGCGTTGTAGGTGGCGACATTAGCCGAACGTTTGAAGCCGGTGGAATGTTCAAACTTCACCTTTGGGAAAGCCTTGGCCACTTTAAGGGTCGGGTTCATGTAACCGAACGACGTGGTGAAAATGATTTGATTGCCATTCTGAGCCAGTTGACGGATCACACGTTCAGCGTCTGGACCTTCGGAGACACTTTCAACATATGTTGTCTCGATCTTGTCGCCGAATGCCTTCTCAACGGCTTTCAGGCCCTCATGATGCTGGTACGACCAGCCATGATCGCCAATGGGGCCCACATAAACAAATGCGGCTTTCGTCTTTTCCGCGGCCTGAACGGACATGCCCAGCACCACGCTGGCGCATACGGCAAGTCCTGCCAGGGTTAGAATTTTCTTAAACGTCATAACGTACCTCCTCTGTTTTTTTATTGAAATTAACTGGCTGCATAGAACGGCACCCCAAGTTGTGCCGGGGCGTTCATCTTTCCCTTGCCCTGGTTTCGCGAGATAGCGACGAGAACGGCGATCGTCGCAAGGTAGGGCAACATGGACAGGATTTGCGGATCAATGGCAATACCCATTCCCTGTGAATGAAGTTGCAAAATGGTGATGCCGCCAAACAAATAGGCTCCCATCATGGCGCGAGCCGGATGCCACGTGCCAAAAACGACCAACGCCAGGGCAATCCAGCCCCGACCGGCCGTCATGTTTTCAACCCAAAGCGGGGTTTGAGCGAGCGACAGATAGGCGCCACCGACGCCTGCGCAAGCGCCGCCAAACATCAGTGTCATGTAACGAAAAGCGACAACGTTGTAGCCTATTGAATGGGCCGCGTCATGGTTATCGCCAATGGCCTTGATAATCAGGCCGGTGCGGGTTTTTGCAAAGAACCATGTCGTCACCGCAACCAGAACCATCGAGCCGTAGACCAGAATATCAAACTGAAAGAACATCGCCCCGATAACCGGAATATCGGACAGTAGCGGAATATCTAGACCCGGCAGGTTTGGTACCGACTGGCCGGAGAACCCCTGCCCCAGCAAGGCGCTCAAGCCTAGACCAAACAAGGTCAGGGCCAAACCGGTGGCCACCTGATTGGCCATCAGGGACTGGGTCATAAAGGCAAACAGCAATGCCATCAAGGCGCCGCCGATCATGGCTGCCAGTATCCCCAGGGTGAAGCTCCCGGTTTGCAGGGTGACGGCGAAACCTGACAGCGCGCCAATAACCATCATGCCTTCGACACCAAGATTAAGAACGCCGGATTTTTCGACCACGACTTCGCCAATGGCGGCAAAGATCAGGGGTGTAGCGGCGACGATCACGCCAACGAAGATATTGATGAATAAATCCATAGCTATTTCACCCCCGCTGAAACCGGTTCATTCAGCAACTTGACCCGGTAGTTAATCAGGATATCAACCGCCAGCAGGAAGAACAACAACATGCCCTGAAAGACGCTGGTTGTCGCTTTGGGCAGGCTCATGGAAATTTGCGCCGACTCACCGCCGATATAGGTCAACGCCAGAAGCAAGCCGCCAAGCAGGATGCCAACCGGGTTCAGGCGTCCAAGAAAGGCGACAATGATGGCGGTGAACCCGTAGCCGACGGGAAGCGCCGGAACCAGTTGGCCAACAGGACCGGCAGCTTCAAACAAACCGGCAAGACCAGCAAGGCCGCCCGAAATCATGAAGGTCACCCAGACCAGCCGTTTTTTGGTAAAGCCGGCATAACCAGCGGCTTCTTCGGCTTCCCCTGCGACCCTGATTTGAAAACCCAGAATATGACGCGCCTGAAGCACCCATGCAGCAGCCACAATAACCAGAGCGACAAGAAACCCGGCGTGGGCGCGACCTTGCTCCATAATCAGCGGCAGCACCGCCGAGTCACTGAAAAGGCGGCTCTCGGGAAAATTGAAGCCATCGGGATCACGCATGGGACCATGCACCAGCACATTCAAAACCAGCGTCGCGACATAAACCAGCATCAGGCTGACGAGGATTTCATTGGTGTTGAAGCGGGTTTTAAGGAACGCCGGGATAGCGGCCCACGCCATCCCCCCCAGCATTCCGGCCAAGGCCATCAAAGGCATTACGTAAAACCCGTCCACTTCATAAAAATACAGGGCGACGGCGCTACCGGCGACGGCCCCCATGGTAAACTGACCTTCGGCGCCAATATTCCAGACACCGGCCTTGAACCCCATGGACAGGCCAATGGCAATCAAAATAAGCGGCGTCGCTTTAACAAGAAGCTCTGAAATGCTGTAAATGGTCGTTAGTGGTTCGATGAAAATCAGGGTTATGGCCTGTACCGGGTTTTTACCCATGAAGGAAAACAGGAAAAACCCGGCAATAATGGTCAAAACAACAGCCAGAAACGGCGTCGCATAAACCATGGTTTGCGAGGGTTCGTTGCGCTTTTCAATTCTAAAGGTCAGCATCTGCACCCTCGCTTGCGACTTCAGACTGGCCACCCATTTCCCGGCCGATCTGTTCCGTTGTCAGGTCTTCCACAACAGTCGGTTTCGACAGGCGGCCATCGGCGATCACGGCAATGCTGTCTGCGATGGCAAACAGTTCATCCAGGTCCTGGGAAATCATCAGCACGGCGGTACCGTTTTTGGCCAGCTGAATGATCGCTTCGTGAATTTCCGAAGCCGCCCCGGCATCAACGCCCCAGGTCGGCTGGGAGGCAATGAAGACATCCGGGGTTTGCATGATTTCACGGCCCATGATGAATTTTTGTAAATTACCGCCGGACAAACTCCGCGCTACATGCTCGGTGCCGGCGGTCTTCACCTTGAAGGTCTCGACCACATCTTCAGCCATCTTCCGTGCCGCCGGAATGTTAAGGAACCCTCTTTCACACAGGTTCATGCGGACCCGCGCACTGAGGATGGTGTTTTCAACCAGCGTCATATCGGGAACGGCAGCGTGGCCCAACCGTTCTTCGGGCACGCAACAAAGGCCAATGGCTCGCCGCTCGTCGGGGTCAAGCAATCCGCACGGCGTCTCGTCGATAATGACGGCCTCCGCTCTGTTGCATTTTTTATCACCGATCAGGGCTGACATCAGGCGACGTTGGCCATTACCGGCAACCCCTGCGACCCCGACGATTTCACCCGAACGAACGCTAAAGCTGATATCTTTAAGGGTGATGCTGTGATCGCCAACGCCTACGGACTCGGTGGTCAGATTGCTGACTTTCAAGCGGACCGGGCCATAGTCCTTATCCAGGCGCTTGGGCGGGGTCAGGGTTTCACCGATCATCATTTCAGCAAGGCTTTTTGCGGATTCTTCGCTGGGCGTGCACGTGCCGATGACTTTGCCGCCGCGCAAAATGGTGGCGTGGTGACACAGGTCGCGAATTTCTTCCAGTTTGTGCGATATATAAAGGATCGAACAACCTTCATCGGTCAGTCTGCGCAACACCTTGAACAGGGTTTGCACTTCACCGGGCGTCAACACCGATGTCGGCTCATCCATAATAATCAGTTTCGGGTTTTGCAGCAGACAGCGGACGATTTCGACGCGCTGGCGAATTCCCACGGAAAGATCGCCAATGGTCCGTTTGGGGTCAAGCTCAAGGCCGTAATATTTGGAAATTTCAATAATCCGTTCCGGTAGATCGCCCTTCGCCAATTCCGGCGATATGCCAAGGGCGATATTGTCAGCGACACTGAGAGCTTCAAACAGCGAGAAATGCTGGAACACCATACCGACACCGTGGGCGCGGGCTTCGGCCGGTTTTGACGGGTTGTAATGTTCCCCGTGCATATGCATGACGCCAGAGTCAGATTTCAAAACGCCATAGATCATTTTCACCAGCGTTGACTTGCCAGCGCCATTCTCTCCCAGGAGTGCATGAATTTCCCCGTGGCCAATTTTAAACGACACATCATCGTTGGCGATGACGCCGGGAAAGGCCTTGGTAATACCTTCCAGTTCCAGCAGAATTTCTGAACTCATTCGTTCCCCCCCACTGCGCGTATCTGCTTGAGATTTCGGGGATTCAATTCAGCCAGCCCCGCCTCATAGACATCAACCAATTGCGCTGCAACCGAAATAGCAATCACCGACGGCAGCTTGCTCGACCAGTCGCCCAGACCGACAGGGCAGTGAAACACGTTTAGGGCGGAGTCGGGAACACCATCTTTGCGCAAACGGTTTAAAAATTTTGTTTTTTTGGTTTCAGAACCTATCAGGCCAAGGAAACGGGCATCTTCCCTTTCCAGTACGGTTCGGCAAATATCCAGATCAATTTCGTGAGAATGGGTCATCACAACATGAAAGGCTCCGGCCGGAACGGCGTTTACGTGGTCTGCGGGATTGGGTGAAATGATTTTTTTCACGTCACCCCTGACAACCGTGGGGAAGCGATCCGTATTGATATCAACCCAGGAAATATTAAACGGCGTTCCTTCAAGAACCCTGATCACAGCGCGACCTACATGACCTGCGCCATAAATCACCAGTTCTGCCGCTGGCCGTGCTGCCGGCTCAACAAACCAGACCGCCCGACCATGCTCGTCCTTCAACATCGTCGCCTGTGTCGGCACGGCTTTAATGGCATCAGCCAACAGGGGTGTTTTTCTAATGATATCAAGATGTTGTGTTGTATCGAGAAGAGGTGTTGAGGCATTGATGTCGTGGATCAGCAGGGTGTCCGCCTGCATGTGCAGCCGTTGTTGTTGCAAGGCTTGGCTATGGCTCGCATCAAAATATTCAAGCAGCAACCAAACGACGCCGCCACAGCATTGCCGTAGTTCGGTTCCAAGGACAAAATTTTCCGTTTGCCGGGGCCACAGCCCTTCGTCCCCTGCCCCGTTTTGCATCCACGTGCGGGCTTTTTCCAAAACCAGATATTCCAGCTTGCCACCACCAATACTGCCCGTGAAATCATCAGCGGAAACGATCATGTCGGCGCCGGCCTCACGAGGGGTCGAACCGAGACCGTGGGTGACCGTCACCCGGACGACCTCGTCCCAACGTGCGGTGGTTTCAAGAATATCGTCAAGAACCATTCCCTTAAGCCTCCCCGCGCAAACGGTCTATGGCCAGAAGCAAGCGTTCAGGCGTCGCCGGAGCGTCAAGATCTGCCAACTTGCCTTCATTTCCAGTGGAACCCACGGCGTCGTTCAATGCCATAAGGACGGAAATACCATGCATCAGCGGCGGCTCGCCGACAGCCTTTGACTTGTAGATGGTGTCTTCAACGTTTTCGCCGCGCTCGAACAGGTTGACCCGAAAATCGACGGGGCGGTCGGAGCAAGCGGGGATTTTATAGGTTGACGGGGCGTGGGTTGTCAGTTTGCCGCTTTCGTCCCAGACCAGTTCTTCCATGGTCAGCCAACCTGCCCCCTGGACAAACCCGCCTTCGACCTGGCCAATGTCGAGCACCGGATTTAATGATTTACCGGCGTCGTGCAGAATGTCGGCACGCAAGATACGGTTCTCGCCGGTTAATGTATCGACGATGACTTCCGACACACTGGCCCCGTAGGCGAAATAGTAGAAGGGGCGGCCCTGCGCCTTATCCGCATCCCAACTGATTTTCGGCGTTGTATAAAACCCGGTCGCCGAAAGTTGGACACGCGCGAAGTAAGCCTGCATGACGACATCATCAAAGGCCATTTCCTCCTCACCAATGCGAACACGCCCGGGAAGAAACTGAACGTTTTCAGGTGCCGTTTGATAGCGTTCGGCAAGGAACCCGGTCAAACGATCTTTGATTTTTCTGGCGGCGTTTTGTGCCGCCATCCCATTGATATCAGCACCGGAGGAGGCAGCTGTGGCCGATGTATTTGGAACCTTCGATGTGTTGGTGGCGGTGATCTTAACCCGCTCCACATCGACCTGGAATTCTTCGGCGACGACCTGGGCAATCTTGGTGAACAGCCCCTGCCCCATTTCCGTGCCGCCGTGGTTAAGATGGATCGACCCGTCCGTATAGATATGGACCAGCGCACCGGCCTGATTGAGGAAGGTTTTGGTAAACGAGATGCCAAACTTCACCGGCGTCAGGGCAATACCGCGCTTTAAGACGGGACTATCCCGGTTCCATTTTTCAATTTCATCGCGACGAGCGGTGTAATCTGAACTGGCTTCAAGTTCTTCAACGATATCCTGAATGACACAGTCTTCCACTTTCATACCGTAGGGGGTCAGTTGGCGCTTGCCCGTGCTCTCACTGACATGATCATAAAAATTGTTTTTGCGGACATTCAAGGCGTCCATGCCAAGTGAGCTGGCGATGTCTTCAATGACACGCTCAATAGCGGCCATGCCCTGAGGCCCGCCAAACCCGCGAAACGCCGTATTTGATTGAGTATTTGTCTTGCAACGGTATGAGGTGATGGTGGCGTTCTTTAAAAAATAGCAATTATCGGCATGGAACATCGCCCGGTCACAGATTGGCTGCGACAGGTCCCATGACATGCCGCAACGGACGGCATGATCAAACTCAATACCTGAAATAACCCCATGCTCATCAAAACCAACCCGGTAATCAATTCGGAAATCATGGCGCTTGCCGGTGATTGTCATGTCGTCGTCACGATCATAAATCACCTTGGCTGCCTGACCGGTTTTGCTGGCGACCAGGGCTGCCGTCGCGGCAAGAAGATTACCCTGGCTTTCCTTACCGCCGAATGCCCCGCCCATACGGCGAACCTCTACCGTAACGGCGTTCTGGGGAATGCCAAGAACATGGGCGATTTTGTGCTGGATTTCGCTTGGGTGCTGTGAGGACGCGTGGACGGTAACGTCCTGATCTTCACCCGGCACGGCGAAAGCGGCCTGACATTCAAGATAAAAATGCTCCTGCCCGCCCAGATTGATACGCCCTTCAAGGCGGTTTTTTGCCCCAGCCAAAGCCTTGGCCGCATCACCGCATTGCATAACGTAAGGGTCCATAAGCAGGTTTTTGGCTTGCATTGCCTGATCGATGGTCAGGATAGCGGGCTTGTCCTGATAGTCGATGATTGCCAGATCGGCGGCGGCGCGTGCCTCACTCCAGGAAGAGGCGGCAACAGCGAACAGGGACTGGCCGTAATATTCAACCAGACCATCGGCGAACATCGGATCATCACCGGCAACGGGGCTGACATCATTGTGTCCCGGAATGTCTTCAGCGCTGAGCACACAGGCAACGCCGGGGGCACTGCGAACGGCGCTTAAATCCATTGCGGTGACAACGGCGTGGGCGTGGGTCGAGGTTGCGATGTAAACTTGCAAGGTGCCCGGTGGTTCGGCTATATCGGCAATATAGAGCGCCTCGCCAGTAACATGCTTGTGGCCGCTATCGTGACGCAACGAGCGATGAACACCGCCAATGATTTCATTCTGCTTGGTCATACGGAGCCGACCATCCGCGTTTGCACCTGCGGTTGTTCAGTTTCGATGAAGTAACGGCGAAGAAGGTTCCCTGCGACCCGCATACGATAATTTGCCGATGCCCGCATATCTGTAAGGGGTGTGAAGTCCGTCTCGAACCCGGCCACGGCGTGATTGATCGTTTCCTCTGTCCAGGGCTGACCTTCGAGCGCCTTCTCCACAGCACGGGCGTGTAAAGGTGTCGCCGCCATACCGCCAAAAGCGATGCTGATGGATTTCACGACATTGTCTTCAATACGCGAATTGAAACAGCCGCAAAGAGCGGAGATATCCTGATCGAAGCGTTTTGATATTTTGTAGAAACGGGCCGATTGCGGGTCTTGGGGTATTTGCACCTCGACACTTTCAACGAACTCGCCCGGTTGCCGGTCCTGCTTGCCATAGGAGATGAAGAAGTCATCCAGGTCTATCTGGCGGCGCGCATCACCTTTGCGTAAGTTCAGACGCGCACCCAAAACCATCAACGCCGGCGGCGTGTCACCAATCGGCGAGCCATTGGCGATATTGCCAACGAGTGTGCCCGTGTTTCGCACCTGGATCGCACCAAGACGGCGCAGTAACTCACCAAAATCAGGAATATGTTGAGCCAGGACCGGCAAGGCTTCGCTATGAGTGACACCGGCACCGATAACGATGTTCCCGTCATCTTCGCTGATCTGTCGCAAATCTTCGACCCGCCCAAGATGGATAACAACTGGAAGCGTGCGATGAAGTTTTGTCACCCACAAGCCGACATCCGTTGCACCCGCAACCACGGTGGCATCCGGGTTTTGTTCGTACAAACTGGCCAGATCATCAACAGTCGCCGGGCTGTAAAAGATCTTGTCAGGCGTTTCCAAAGCGACGGTTTTGCCATCTTGCAGGGATTTGAGCAATTCAAGATCACGGTTGGTTCTGGCGATATCATCGCTGGTCGGCTTTTGATCTTTCATTTTTTCAGCGGCATTGACGATTGAGCCATAGCCCGTACAACGGCATAAGTTTCCGGCGAACAGATCATTCGCGGCCTCACCGTCCGGGGCCTCGCCATTCAGGTATGCAGCGAACAGCGACATCACGAAGCCCGGCGTGCAAAATCCGCACTGGGTGGCGTGGGTTTTGACGAAGGCTTCCTGAACAGGATGCAGGTCCGTCCCCGTACCCTTCACACCTTCGACCGTCCATACCGCCTTTCCGTGCAGCATGGCGACAAACTGAATGCAGGCATTGATGGCGCTATAGTGCATGCCATCACTTTCCAGAGCGCCGACAACAACCGTACAGGCGCCGCAATCCCCTTCCCCGCAACCTTCTTTTGATCCGGTGAGCAGCTTGTTATTTCGCAAATATTGCAGAAGGGTCGTCGTGGGATCGATATCAGAAACCGTGCACGCATCCCCGTTCAGGACGAAGGTAATCTGTGAAATGATTTGCAGTTTTGGCATTTGCGCGTTTCCCCCGACGTGCTTAACTATACACATCATTAAAGATGGTCATTACCACTGATTTTTTTGAGTCAGTTTCAATTTGGAATCGAAAATGGATGTGCAACAACGCAAAATAACGACCCGAATGCTCGATGTAATGGAGCACGACATTGCCACCAAAACCCGTACCGGAGTCAGCGTTGGCAACAAGGTTTTCGGGGCAGCTATTTTGCTTAAAAGTGACCTTTCGCTGGTTATTGCAGGAACCAACGCAGAAACCAGCAACCCGCTTTTGCATGGTGAAATTTCAACTTTGCAGGCTTTTTATGAAATTCCCGACCAAGATCGCCCTGATACAAAAGATTGCCTGTTCCTGGCCACTCACGAGCCCTGCTCGTTATGCCTGTCGGCGATCACCTGGTCCGGTTTCGATAATTTCTATTATTTCTTTGGATATGAAGACACCCGCGACACCTTCAATATTCCCCATGACCTGAAAATCCTGAAAGAAGTCTTCAAGGTCGAAAACGGTGACTATGCGCGCCAAAACAGTTTTTGGCAGTGCCATGAACTGATCCACATGGTCGGACAGTGCAGCGGTGATGAAGGGGCGCGGTTGCGTGACCAGGTGGATCGTATCAAAAGCATCTATGATGACCTGTCGGCGACTTATCAGGTGCAGAAGGACGAAAGCGCGATACCTTTAAGTTAAATGTTCGCAAAGTACGGGAAGGTGGTCATGATTGAAGTGTTTTCACACCTCGGTTTGAGCCAGGAATGACCTAATGAGCGCAAAGAAAACCGGTGTCAAAGAGATCAAGAACGGTGATCCTGCTATCGAAATCCTTATCGATGGCCTGCACAAATCGTTCGACGGCAAGCATGTCTTGAGAGGCATCGACCTCGACATTCGCCGCAACTCAATCGTCGCTATTGTCGGTGGCTCGGGATGCGGCAAGACAGTCCTGCTTAATCATATCCTGGGACTTCTGGAGCCCGACCAAGGGCGCGTCCAGGTCAGCGATCACGATCAGGATGGGGAACCCCTGGTTGACTTGGCCGATCTGGACGAAAACCAGATGGCTAACATCCATATGCACTGGGGGGTGGTGTTCCAGAACAATGCCCTGTTTTCGGGCAGCGTCTACGACAACATCGCGCTCTGGCTGAGCGAGACCAGAAACATGGAAATCGAGGAGATTGAGCCAATCGCCCGCAAGGTGCTGGACGCCGTATCCCTGTCATCGGATAAAGATTTCCTCAACCTCGACGTCCATGACCTGTCCGGTGGCATGGCCAAGCGATTGGCGCTGGCGAGGGCGCTGGCGATGAACCCGCAAGTCATCTTCTATGACGAACCGACCACCGGACTGGACCCGACCAGCGCGGCCCAGGTCCACGACCTGATCGTCACAACCCATGAACAGTTCATGGATAATGGACACAACCGAACGACGTTGATCATCACCCATGACAAGGATCTTCTCAACCGTATGCGCCCGCGAACGGTGATGATGCACGAGGGTGAAATCTTCTTCGATGGTCCATTGGAAGAATTCGAGAAATCCAAATCTCCCTACATCCGCCCTTACTTCGATATCATGCCAATCCTTCATGGGGGCAGGAAACCGCTGGCGGATTAAAGGTATCAAGCGTTGACGGTTTTCCAATCGGCTTCGGCAAAGTGATGCTCAACGCAGTCCTCGCCCTCCCCGCCCCGGTCAATAACCAGAAAGTCAGTATTATCGGCAAGAGCTACAAGCGGGTGGTGCCAGACACGGCGGTGAAAATTGACGCCTTGCGCCCCGTCACTGACAAAAGCCCGCATGGTCGCAGGATCCAGCGGATCACCGGGCAAGGCGACAATAATCAGAAACCGCGTGTCGCCCAGCGGCATGAAAAGCTGGCTCGACAAAGCATGATATTCCAGCCGCTTGACCTGCAAAGGCATCGGCCACATGCGGGTGCGAAAAATATTGATCAAAGGGCGTCCGCCTTGACCCGCAACATCGATTTTGGCGAGGTCATGAAAACGCCTACACAGATCATCATTGATCAGATAATTGTCAGCACCGTCCGTCTGGATGACATCCCCGTACGGAGCAAAGGATTGACGCGTCAGTTCCCTGAGTTCAAGTTCCATAGTCACTTGTTTATCCCTAGAGGCATGTGGCGATTAACGTTCTTATAGAGCAAATACCTGAACTTGCCCGGCCCCCCGGCATAACAAGCCTGCGGGCAAAAGGCCCGAAGCCACATATAGTCCCCAGCTTCCACCTCAAGCCAATCCTGGTTCAATCGATAAACGGCTTTTCCCTCCAGCACATAAAGTCCATGTTCCATGACATGGGTCTCTGTGAAAGGAATAACAGCTCCCGGCTCAAGAGTGACAATATTGACGTTCATGTCATGACGGAGATCGTCTGTATCGACAAAACGGGTCGTCGCCCATTTCCCATCAGTGTCCGGCATGGCGGTTGGCGCAATATCCTTTTCATTGGTTACAAATGATTGAGGGGCATCGATGCCATCAACGTGTTCATAAATTTTACGGACCCAATGGAATACCACCGGCGATGATGAATTGTTCAAAACGGACCAATCGCTACCCGGGGCAATATAGGCATACCCGCCAGGTTCGAGGTTGTGAGTATTCCCATCAAGTGTGAGGGACAATGTCCCTTTGATAACAAAGAGAACAGCCTGCGCCTGTGCTTCGGCTTCTGGTCGTTCACTGCCGCCACCGGGCATAACCTCACATATGTATTGAGAGAACGTTTCGGCAAAACCTGACAGCGGTCGCGATATCACCCAGAAACGGGAATCGGACCAGAAAGGCAACTTACTCGTTACGATATCGGTCATCACGTCTCCGGGGATCACCACGTAGGCGGTCGTGAAGGCCGCACGGCCCGACAACAGTTGCGTTTGTGGCGGCAGTCCACCAACCGGGGCGTGATAACTGGGGTTTGTCATGATAACTGCTCCTTCGGAAGAAAGTGGCGGCTCGTGAAATTCAGAATCAAAACGTTTATGGCAAACGATCTGCAAGACGAAGGCTGGCTATTTTTTTGATTTGTTCAATCGCCATTTTATATTCGGCTTTCTGATCGTTTTGCAGGCGGCTTTCAAAGGCCGCGAGAATGTCATCCTTGTGCGCCCCCTTGATCGCCATGATGAAAGGGAAATTGAATCGCGCCTTGTAGGCGTCGTTAAGCTCGGTAAACCGGGCAACTTCCTTATCACTTAAATGGTCAAGACCTGCCGATGCCTGTTCATTGGTAGAATCCGGAGTTAAGGCTTTGGCCATTGCCAACTTGCCGGCCAGATCGGGGTGGGCGTTAATCAGGGCCAGTTTTTCATCTTCACTGGCGCTGTCCAGAACGGCGCTGAAAGCATCCATAATGCCGCCCGCTGTGTTGGCGCTTGCGCTCAATCCGGTGGCGTAGGCGCGCTGGGAGATCCACGGCGAATGCTCAAATATATCGGCAAAACATTGCACGAACTGAACTTCTGACATGCTCTCAGGCGTCAGGTTCTTTGGGGCGTGATTTACGAGCCAATGACGGGCAATGTCGCAGCGGCGGGCCAGCCAGACTTTTTCATGGCTCTCTACATAGTCAAGGAAGCGGGCCAGTGCGGCTGCCCGTCCGGGCCTTCCGGCAAGACGGCAATGCAGGCCAATGGACATCATTTTGGGCTGCCCGGCTTCACCTTCATCGTAAAGTACGTCGAAGGTATCCTTCAGATAGTTAAAGAACTGATCGCCTGAATTAAAACCCTGCGGTGTGGCGAAGCGCATATCATTGGCGTCCAGGGTATAGGGAACGATCAGATGCGGACCCTTTGGACCATCTACCCAGTAAGGCAAATCGTCGGCATAGGAATCCGCCGAATACAACAGGCCACCCTGCTCCATCACCAAATCAAGCGTGTTTTCTGAACTGCGGCCCGTATACCAACCAAATGGTTGAGCGCCGGTAAGGTTTTCATGGATGCGCAGGGCGTCAACCATGTGACTGCGCTCATCTTCTTTATCAAAATCCTTGTAGTCGATCCATTTCAGGCCATGGCTGGCAATTTCCCAACCGGACGTTTGCATGGCGGTGACGACATCAGCGTTCTTTTCAAGGGCGCTGGCAACCGCAAACACGGTTACCGGAATGGAACGCTCATTAAACATCCTTGCCAGGCGCCAGAATCCGGCACGACTGCCGTATTCGTAAATGCTTTCCATATTCATATGGCGTTGTCCCGGCCACGATGATGCGCCGACGATTTCCGACAGGAAAGCCTCTGAACCCTGGTCACCGTGCAGGATATTATTTTCCCCGCCTTCTTCGTAGTTAATGACAAACTGCACGGCGATACGGGCGTCACCGGGCCATGCGGCAACCGGCGGCGTGGAACCATAGCCGATCATGTCACGGGGATAATTATCGCTCATTTATTTGCCTTGAATGCCTTACCTTAGAAACGCTAACAAGAAGTAGACATAAAATCCGGCTTCTCCATAGCCTTTGTTTTTTTGAAAGTGTTTTTATCATTTTGGAGCGTGCACCATGAACGATGCCAAGTCCGCCGATGGTTTCCTGACGACACATGTCCTGGACACCATGTCCGGTCAACCGGCCCAGGGTGTACGAATTACCTTGCGCAGCACTGAACAGTTAAATGCTCCCCTTCTTGCCGATACAGTGACAAACACCGATGGACGCTGCGACGCCCCGTTGCTTGAAGGCGAGGCTTTTCGTGCCGGCGGCTACCAGCTTGAATTTCACGCTGGCGACTATTTTCGGGCCAACAATGTTGATCTTGGCGAACCGGCATTCCTGGATGTGGTGCCCTTGCGCTTCGGAATTTCCGATCCAACCTCACATTATCACGTGCCGCTGTTGATTTCCCCTTACGCCTTTTCGACTTACCGGGGCAGTTGATCAAGAGTGAGGCCGCCAAGGGCGTCGAGAATTCCGGTCTTGCATTCCTCAATCATGAATTCCGAGAACACCTTTACCTTCGAGGCCAGTAACCGGCGATGGGGGTACAGGACGGCCAGGTCCACAGGTTCGGGCGGAGTATCCAGCAACAATGGAACAAGAGCGCCGGAACGCAGGTGCTCTGCCACTTCAAACAGTGGCTTCAAAACAATGCCCATGCCGTCAAGCGCCCAGGCAGTCAACAGGTCACCATCGTCGGCATCGAATGATCCACTGACCGGCAATTTGGATTTACCAAGAACCCACTTGGATTGATATTCACCGGAAAATCTTAACAGCAGGCATTCATGATCGAGCAAATCTTCAGGCTTGGATGGTTTGCCCTTTTTTTCCAGATATTCAGGCGATGCGCAGACAAGACGCTGGCAGTTGAGAATTTTACGCATGGTCAGGCTTGAATCCCGCATCCCTGAAAGCCGGATGGCGACATCGACGCCTTCCTTCATCAGGTCAAGTCGATGATCAGAAAGCCTGAGCCAGATCGTAATTTCAGGAAAAGCATCGTGAAATCTGGGAATCGATTTGGACAAAATACGCCTGCCTAGCCCAAGCGGCGCTGTAACCCTGAGCGACCCTCTTGGCCTGGCGCCTGCTTCGACGACGCTTGCCTCGGCCTCTTCAAGGGCGCGCAGAACACCCTGACAGCCTTCGTAATACAAGGTTCCGTGCTCTGTTGGCTGCAACCTTCGGGTCGTGCGGTTAAAAAGCCTGACCCCTAGATGCTTTTCCAGCTCCTTGATGCGGTGGCTCGCGACGGCCGCGGAAATGCGCAAATCCCTACCCGCAGCCGATAAACTGCCCAGTTCAATAACACGAACAAATACATTGATTTTTTTCAGCAAAGACATCTGTAATAGCCCGAATAAACAAAATTGATCTTTCGGATTTTTTTGAAGGTAATACGAAAAGAGCAGTAGTTCATTGAAAATCTTTTCCCGGCTAATATGCTGAAATATACAAATCTGAAAAACTTGGGAGTTTAAGTGAATGGACGTGATCATCTGGGACTGGTTGAGCTACGCCGTTCGCTTTGTCCACGTCATCACCGGAATTGCCTGGATTGGCTCGTCATTCTATTTCATTGCCATGGATTTGGGCCTTCGCAAACGAGATGGAATGGTCGAAGGCGTCGGCGGTGAAGCCTGGCAAGTTCATGGCGGCGGCTTTTACTTTATTCAAAAATACATGACCGCCCCTGACTCCATGCCCGCAGACCTGACCTGGTTCAAATGGGAATCCTACATGACCTGGCTTTCAGGTTTTTTCCTGCTTTTCATGGTCTATTACGTCGGGGCGGAGCTGTTTTTAATCGATTCATCTGTTTTGGATATTTCAGTCCTTCAGGCCAGCGTCATCGGCCTGGCCGGGCTCGCCGGTGGCTGGCTGGTTTACGATCTGTTGTGCCGGTCAGCCCTTGGCCAAAAAGACATGCTGTTGCTGGCCGTGCTGTTTGTCTTTGTCGTCGCCGCCGGATGGGCATTTACACAAGCCTTTTCAGGGCGTGGCGCCTTCGTCCACATTGGCGCCCTGATTGCGTCAATCATGACCGGCAACGTGTTTTTCATCATTATTCCCAATCAGAAAAAAGTCGTCGCCGATTTACTGGCTGGCAAGACCCCGGACCCAAATCTGGGAAAACAGGCCAAGCAGCGTTCAACCCATAACAATTATCTGACCTTGCCGGTGTTGTTCATGATGCTGTCGAGCCACAACCCGCTTGCTTTCGCAAGTCAGTGGAACTGGGTCATCGTTGCTTTTGTTTTGGCTGCGGGGGCCTTGATCAGGCATTTCTTTAACACAATGCACGCCCATAAGGATCGCCCGTGGTGGAGCCTGATTGTGGCGGCTGTCTGTTTTGTCGTGATTATCTGGCTTTCGTCGTTTTCACCGGCCGATGAAATTGAGCAAAGCAACAGTGACAGTGAAGCCGTCTATGAACTGGTTATGGAGCGCTGCGCCATGTGCCACGCGGCTGAACCCGGATGGGACGGCATGGCGGGACCACCAAATGGTATCGTTCTGGAAACACCAGAAGATATCGAGCGTCAGGCGCAGTTGATCTATCTACAGGCAGGCCGCTCCACGGCCATGCCCCCGGGAAGCGTCATCGAGCTTGAAGCCGAAGAACGCGCCCAGATTGTCGCGTGGTATGAAGCCAGGCCCTGAGTTTCAGCTGGATCCGTCTTTAAGGGCCACCGGTTTGCTGGCGGCCACTTCCGCTTCAGTCAGGCCCTGCAGTTCGTGCGGGAAAACGAGCCACTCTTCTGTTTCGTGAATGAAGTAATCGGGAACGCAGTCGACGACCCGCTTGCCCGGTTTGTAATAGACTGTAGCGGTACGGATCGTTTGCGGGGCGTTACGTCTTGAATCTACAGCAATCCTGTCCATCACTGCCTGGATACTACGACCGGAATCAAAGACATCATCAACGATCAGCAGTGAGTCCTCGGCGTTGACGTTCTCGATAATATAGTGAAGGCCATGGACGCGAACCTCATCGCGCTGATCTTCGATCCCGTCGTAGGAGGAAGTACGGATGGAAATATGATCCGATGGAAAGCCCTTGTATTTGAGCAACTCCTGTACGGCTATGCCGACCGGGGTGCCGCCGCGCCAAATACCAATGATATAGTTTGGATGAAATCCTGACTCGATAATCCTGTGGCCGAGCAAGAAAGAATCATCCAGCAATTGCTGAGCCGTAATAAATATTTTCTCGCCCATCTGTCATCCCCTGAACATGTATAGCCAACGCTAACATCGTTGATAGCGGATAAACAAGATATCAGCTTTCAATATTAAATCGTCAGCGTATATGATAATAGTTCTCAACTTCTTTTAATGGGGCGGAAACAGTTTTTTTATGAATACCCCTGAAACAGAACCGGTTTACCGATGGGTGATTGTTTTTGCCTCGGCCATTATGTTGGCTGTCAGCATGGGTATGATGGTCAACGGTTTTTCGGCATTCCTGATCCCCTTAAATGATGAATTCGGCTGGCAACGCGGTTCGGTTTCGTTGATTAACCTGGCTGGCCTGATGGGATTGGCGCTGGGCGGTATTGTCATGGGCCGGATTGCTGATCGCACATCAACACGCCGTGTTTGTCTGCTTGGCGCAGTCGTTATGGGGCTGTCTGTCGTTGCCGCCTCGCAAGCACAGGAGTTGTGGCAATTTTATCTGCTGTTTTTCCTTGCCGGCTTCCTGGGTGCGGGTTCTCTATTCACGCCACTGATCGCCAATACCGGAAACTGGTTTAAAACCGGCGCAGGGTTGGCCATCGGCATTGCCTCAGCCGGTCAGGCTTTGGGACAAGGCGCTGTCCCCTTTGGTATCGCCATCCTGATTAGCAACATGGGATGGCGGGATGCCTTGATGACCATGGGGATGATCACGCTGGCTGTGCTCATTCCTTTGGCCATACTGATCAGGCAGCCACCCAAAACTCCACAACAGATAAACCCAGGCGCTGACACAACCGACGATCAGTCACCTGTTCCCTTACCTGCCAACGCGGTTGTTGCATGGCTCGGTCTGGCGGTGCTGTTTTGCTGTATCTGCATGTCGGTGCCATTGATGCACTTGTTGCCGCTGATCCATGATCGCGGATTTTCACTGGAAGAAGCAGGCAGTGTAGTCTTTGTGATGATGGTGGTGGCAATCCTGGGCCGGGTGGCCTTTGGCAAACTGGCCGACATGATCGGGGCAATCAGGGCTTATTGGATTGCCTCGTGCTGGCAAACCGTCATGGTCTTTGGCTTCATCCAGATTGAATCCCTCGACAGCTTTTACATTTACGCTGTTATTTACGGCTTTGGATACGCTGGCGTTATGACCGGAGTTCTGATTTGTGTGCGTGTTTTGACACCGCTTGCGCGCCGCGCTTCGGCCCTTGGCATTGTCACCCTGTTTGGCTGGCTTGGTCACGCCATAGGCGGCTATCAAGGTGGTTACTTCTTCGATATAAGCGGCGATTACACACTGACTTATGCCAACGCGGCTTTTGCCGGTGTTATCAACCTGATTATCGTGACATCCCTATACGTTACGATCACGCGCAGACGCGCCGCGCTTGCATTCGTCGAATAAAATAATGATGTGTCATAAAAGCATCAATATAACTTTCAACAGAGAGGATGAGTAAATGGCTATTACCGTAACAGTTTCATACCCCAATACGCCCGGTTCCCGCTTTGATATGGATTACTATCTGGGTGCCCACTTCGATTTGGTCGGTAAATTGTGGGGCCATAAATTATTAAGCGCCCGCGCCATCAAGGGAATAGGCACACCCGACCCCGATACACCGGCCCCAAATCAGGTGGTCGCGATCCTTGAACTTGAAAGTGTTGAAGACTTACAAGCCCTTATCGCTGAGCATGGCGATGAAGTTCTTGGTGATATCCCAAACTTTACAGACGTCAGCCCGGCCATTCAAATTAGCGAAAACCTGGGTTAAAAGCTCCCATTCGGAGTTTTTTGCTGCGTCATGGAACTTTTTCCTTATCCCCTGCGTCTATACCCCTAAGCCCATGGAAGTTAGATGCAAAAAAAGGATAAATGAACGTGACATACGCAACCACACACCCCAGACCAGGAATGCTGGCCGTCGCTATCGCCATGCTGATTGTTTGTGCGCGCCAGTTGACCGGTTCGAGCCGGTAAGGTGCTTTAGCTGTTTACAACTTTGTGGGCATCAAGAAACCCGCCAAGGAAACTTTTTAGATTTTCGCCAAGTTCCGGACAAAGATAACCACCCTCCTGAACAATAATGGTTGGCAGGCCAAGCCCGGCACATGCCGTAGCGATTTGCGAAAAACCGGGCGTGGTCACAGCCAGGCCGCCAAAGGGATCACCCTCAAAGGCATCAAGGCCAAGCGCCACAACCAGCACATCCGCCCCGAAATCACAAACCCGTTGAAGGCCAACTGAAAGCGCCTTCTGAAAAACATCGTCACCAGAGCCACGCGGAATTGGCACATTAAGATTGCTGCCCTGCCCGTCCCCGGCTCCGCGTTCCTGGGCATGTCCCCAAAAGAACGGATAGTAGCGTTCCGGGTCGGCGTGCACAGAAACGGTCAAGACATCACTGCGGTTATAGAAAACGCCCTGGGTGCCGTTTCCATGGTGCAGATCAACATCGACAATCGCCGGACGCAGACCTGTGCTCAAGCAACGCTGGGCGGCGATGGCCGTATTGTTCAAAAAGCAAAATCCCCCCGCCATGTCAGGAAAGGCATGGTGGCCCGGCGGACGGCACAACGCATAGGCAGATGTATCGCCCTTGATAATCTGATCGGCCGCCGTCACCGCGCTCTGGGCGGCCCAGTAGGCGGAGTGCCAGGTTTGATCGGAAATCGGACAGGACGTATCGGTCATGTGATAGCCCGCCTGACCAACGGCAGATTTAGGATAACCGGCGTTGCGACGATCCGGGTGAATATTGGGAATAACTTCTTCAGAACCGCCCTCGATACGCTGCCAGCGCACATAAATATTTTTCAGGAACGTCAGGTATTCACTTGAGTGAATGGCTGCAATAGGTGCCATTTTGTTATCGACAGGCGAGAGGACCTCAAGCCCCAATTCAGCCCCGCCGGCAAGCAAGGCGTCAATGCGCCCGGGGACTTCAGGATTTGCCCGCAGCGCGCCGCTTGAAAGAAAATGCTTCGGGTCGTGGAGGCGCTGGTCTTCGTGAAAGATAATTTTCATACCTGATCCCTTAATTTCGTAAATGCAGCACCTTCTAATGCCACAGGACGTTCCCTGTCGTCACCCTCGAAACCCAAGCGTCGATAAAATTCTGTGGCTGTCGAATTATCGGCATAGACGGTCAGTTTCAAAAATTCGGCTTGCCACTCATGAGCCGCGTGCTTAATCGCCGCAACCAAAAGATTGACACCGAGCCCCTGCCCGCGAGCCTGACCCGCGACCCATAGATCCTGAACATAAACACCGGATTTTCCACGGGTTGTTGAGAAGATCGGGAAAAACAAGGCCAACCCCACATTCTGTCCAGCAGATTCGGCAATCAGACTTTGCAAAATTGGTTTATCGCCAAAGCCATGACGCCGGATCGCCTCGACGTCACACGAGAATGCATCACTGTCCCCGATCTCGTCCGCCAGTTGTTTGAGCATTGTCGTTATGGCCGCAGCATCTTCGCTTCGTGCGAGCCTGATTTTTATATCCATAGCCTTTAGAAAGCCGTCCTGTCGGAGCCCTTCAGACCCAACATGGACCTTGCTTCTGCAGGGTTCGCAACTTCGCGTCCCAGGCGTTCAACAATTTCACGAATGCGGGTGACCTGATCGGCGTTTGATTTGGCCAGTTCTCCCTTGCCAATGTAGATGCTGTCCTCAAGGCCGACTCGGACATGACCGCCCATGGCGGCGGCCATGGTTGTGAATGGTATTTGATGACGCCCGGCAGCCAGTACCGACCACTGAAAATCATCACCGAACAACTTTTCAGCGATACGTTTCATATGGGTCAGGTTTTCTGGATCGGCACCCATGCCGCCTAGGACTCCAAAGACAAACTGAATAAAGTATGGCGGCTTGACCAGACCGCGGTCGGCGAAATGCCGCAGCATGTAAAGATGGCTTAAATCATAACATTCAAATTCAAACCGGGCCCCGCGCTTTTCCCCCATTTCGGTGACAACATAGGCAATGTCACGCGGGGTGTTCTTGAACACCAGATCTTCGGAACCTTCAAGAAACGGCTTTTCCCAATCGTATTTCCAATCTGAAATTTTCTGAGCGGCGGGATACAGGGCAAAGTTCATGGAACCCATGTTCAGTGAACACATTTCAGGTTCGGCAACCATCGGCGCGGCCAGGCGATCATCAAGGGTCATCGTCGCACTGCCGCCGGTGGTGATATTGACCACCGCATCACTGGCTTGCTTGATGCGCGGCAGGAAGGCCATGAAATGTTCAGCCAGCGCCGTTGGTCGACCATTGATGGGGTCGCGGGCATGGAGATGAAGGACAGAAGCCCCGGCTTGCGCTGCGGCTACCGCTTCATCGGTTATTTCCTCAGCAGTGATCGGCAAGTGCGGTGTCATGGACGGGGTGTGAATGGAACCCGTTACGGCACAGGTAATGATAATTTTGCTCATGCGGCCCTCGATACTGGAAGTTTGTTTTCTGCGGCAAATTGATCAAGTGATGTGACCAGCCCGCTGATGATTTCTTCAATATGCTCGTCTGTAACGATCATCGGCGGACAGACCAGGAAGTGGTCACCATCATAACCACCACGGGTGCGCCGCGAATAGATAATGAGACCCTTTTCATAGGCGATATCGACCAGCCGTTCATGGGCGTTCAGATCGCGTGGTAATGGCGTCATGGTGTGCCTGTCCGAAACAAGTTCAAAAGCCAGGAACAGTCCCAGCCCCCTGACGTCACCAATAAACGGATAACGATCCATCAGACCCGTCAGACGGTCTTTTAAAATGGCTCCCATGTCGGCGGCGTTGCCAATCATGTTCTGGGATTCAATCTCGTTTATGACAGCCAGACCGGCTGAACAGGCAAGCGGATTACCGGCGTAGGTGAAGCCGTGGGCGAAGCCACCCGCCTCCAGCACGGCCTCGACAATACGCTGATGGGCAATGGTCGCACCGAGGGGCACATATCCACCACCGAAGCCTTTTGATATGGCGATGATATCGGGCGCACCGTTCCAGTGTTCACTACCAAAAAACCGACCGCTTCGTCCGCCACCGCTCATCACCTCATCATGGATCAGAAGCACGCCGTAGGTGTCACAGATTTCGCGAATACGTTCCATGTATCCGGCCGGTGGAACCAGTGCCCCTGTTGAAGCCCCGCCAATGGGTTCAACGATGAACGCCAGAACCGTTTCTGGTCCTTCGGCAAGAATTCTGTCCTCCAGCATATTGGCGTAGTGAAGGCCGGTTGCCGGGTCGTCCAAATCCAGGCCGTCGAGATAAGCCCGTGGCGCCGGTATTTTTGGCATCGGGCGCATCATCGCATCGAAGGGTGCTGTCAACGGGGCGTAGCTGGTCAAGGCCAGGGCCCCCAGTGTGCAGCCATGATAACTGGGATGGCGCGAAATCACTTTCCAGCGCTGCGCCTGACCGATTGCCAATGCGTACTGGCGCGCCAGCTTGAAGGCGCTTTCCACAGCCTCTGACCCGCCAGAGACAAAAAATACCCGGTCCAGTCCCGGCGGAGTCAGGGAAGCGGTTTTTTCGGCCAGATGTTCAGCCGGTTCTGTTTCAAAATGCAGCCGGTAGCCAAATGTGGATTTTTCCATTTGCTTGCGCATGGCCTCCAGAACATTGGCATTTGAATGGCCAATATTACAAACCATCGCCCCGGACGAGCCATCAAGATAGCGCTTGCCCGTCGTATCCCACATATAAACACCTTCGGCCCGCTCCAGGACCGGCCGTCGCAAACGCGACTGATAGAATAATTTACTTTCGTTCATCATGGTGCTCCCGATTGCTTTCGTCGCGGCGCCAAATCGGCCTCCTGCAATCCCGTTTCAAGAATGTCACCCGGCAATACACCGTCAATAACAAGTGATGCCGTCACCCGCCCTGCTGCTGGCGAAGACTGAATGCCGTATCCACCCTGGGCTGCCAACCAGAAGAAGCCCTCCACTTCGTCATCCATTCCGATGACCGGGGTCTTGTCGGCAACGAAGCTGCGCAAACCCGCCCACTTGCTGGCAATCGTTTGCACCCGCAGGTTTGTCACGGTTTGCAAGCGATCAATGGCAATGGCCACGTCAATTTCCTCGGGTTGGGCATCGCATGGAGCGGAAGGAGTTTCATCAGCCGGCGAACAGAGAATTTTTCCGGCGTCCGGTTTGAAATAAAACGTCTCATCAAGATCAATGGTCAGCGGCCAGGATGAAATATCGAGCTCCGGCGGCGGATCGAAAGTAAAAACCGTGCGCCTTTTTGGTTGCAGCCCAATGGGGCGAACACCGGCCAGTTCGGCAATGACATCACACCAAGCACCCGCCGCGTTGATAACGACATCCGCCGAATAATTTCCAGCGCCACTTTCAACAATCCATTTATCACCTACGCGGCTGGTTGTCGTAACGTCTGCATTGGTCACAATTGTGCCACCACGTTTGCGCAATCCTTTCAGGAACCCGCCATGCAGGGCGTGCACATCAATATCGCTGGCCTCTGGCTCAAAAATAGCGCCGCCGACAAATTCAGGATTGAGTGCAGGATTGATCCGAATTGTTTCGGCGGCATCAATACGGCGGATCGTTGGAACAAGGGACTGGGTACCCGCGAAGGCGGCATCAAGAACGTCCAGCTGATCCTCACGGGCGACAAACAAAGCGCCCCGGGGCGTTAAAAGCGGTTGGTCAGCGAATTCCGGCTGTGCCTCGGTAAAGAACCGGTAACTTGCCCTTGTCAGTGCACGGATTGCGGGGCTGCCATAGTTTTTGGTGTAAATCGCGGCCGAGCGTCCGGTTGTGTGATACCCCGGCTGACTTTCGCGCTCCAGAACAACGACCTGGCGAGATTGCGACAATTCATATGCCGCGGAAACGCCCGCTATTCCGGCACCTATAATGAGGACATCACAATGGTCCATTTTTCATCCACAAAGTTTTTCGTTATCCAAGAAATCTGGAATTTTCATATCACTTAAAAATCAAGATGGGGAATGATAATTAACAAGCGTAACTATTCTTGAATTGTTCTAACTTTACTTACTTGTAAAATAACGAATAAAAACAACCGTGTAGAAAGATATATAAATAATGTGATGTTTTAATAATGCCAATTCGGGGCGTTAATCTTCAATTTATTTGAAAGTAAAAAGTTTTTACCGTTTAAGAAAATTTTTCATCGTGATACTGGTATTAAACTTAAGTGTATTGCTAAGCTTACAAGCTTGGAAATAGTCTGATGAACGTAAACATACGCACGGACGACAATAATCAATAAGACGCAACAAACTGCGAAACCAGGGAGATCTACAAATGAAGAAAATCGTTTCGGTAGTGGGCATTGCTGCCGCTATCACACTTTCACTTTCGGCAACTTCGGCTAACGCCGCTAGTTGTCCTATTAAAATTGGCGGCCTAGCCCCGCTTTCCGCACCCGGCGCTGTTGGCGGCGGTGAAGCCATGCGTGACGCAATGATCTTCGCCGAACGCGACATCAACGCTGCTGGCGGTGTACTGGGTTGCAAAATCAAAGTCGTCATCGCCGATACCGAAGGGCTGCCCGAAAAGGCTGCCGGTATTATGGAAAAGCTGATTACCCAGGACGGTGTCGTTGCCGTTGGCGGTGGTTATCATAGCTCGGTTGGCGTTGCCTCCAAGGATATCGCCAACGCTCGCAAAATTCCGGTGGTTTTCGCCGAAACATGGAATGACACCATTACCGGTGACAAGCAGAAATACATTTTCCGTATTGCGCCCTTAAGTTCTTGGGCATCTGCGACGCTTTGGAAAGCCGCCTTGAAAGTTCCAGGCATCAAGAAAGTCGCCATTATCACCGAGAATACGGATTATGGCATTCCGGCTGCTGAAGAAACCACCAAGGGGCTGGAAAGTGGCGGCGTCAAAGCCGTGACCTTCGGCGTCGATATCGGCACCCAGGATTTCTCTGGCATTATTGAACGTGTCAAAGCCGAAAAACCTGGCTACATCATCGTCTTGAACACCGGTGAAGCTGGCTACAACTTTGCCCAGCAAGCCGCAGACGCCGGCATCGGCCCGCAGGACATTCCTTTCCAGGCTGGTCAGGTTGCTCTTGAAAGCAAAGCCTGGTGGGAAAATGTTCCCGACGGCAACATGGCTTTCGTACAGCGCATTGGCACCCCGGTTTCCACATGGAACGCCAAGGCCATCAAGCTGAACGAAGACTACAAGGCCCAGACAGGTAAAGGCGCTATCGAAAGCTACGCGCTTGAAGCCTATGACTCCATCGCCATCATCGCCCAGGCTATCAACGAAGCCAAATCGACAGATGGTGACGCGGTCGTTGCCGCCCTTGAAGGCATCGATCATGATGGCACACTTGGCCGGATCTACTTCCCCTATGGCACCAAGAAAGACCCGATCTCTGACGGCAAGGGTAACGAATGGTGGCATCAGTGGCCCGATCCCGCGATGACCATGATCCAATACCAAAAAGAAGGCCAGGATTCGACGGACTCACCGATCGTTTGGCCCGACGCTTACAAAAGTGGCGACGCGATCTACGTCAAATAACAGGTAATTAACGCCTGAATATAGAGGGATGCCGACGGCAATTTTATATTGATTGCCGTCGGCTGAACTCAAGTTGTGTTTTTTTTGCTAATTTGACGAAAGCGGGATCGTTGAAATGGAATTTTCTAACTTCTTTTGGGGTGCGATTGGCTGGATGATCTTCTGGGGTGTTACCGGAAGCATCGTTAGTCGCCGCGTTTACCTTCAAAGGGATCTCGATACATCCAACACCGGGCTTGTCGGCTCTATGCTGGGCGCCGCCACCGGGCCCGTCGGCTTGGCCTTCTTGTGGATGAAAACCCCGGAAATCACCACCCGCCTGATGCTGGTGCCCTCGCTTGCTACGGTCGGGGTTTTCATGTTGGTCTTTTCCCTCGCTGACCCTGGAAATCTTTGCGTTACCAATGGCTCATTTGTCGCTTCACAAATTTCCAACGGCATTATCATCGGTATTATATACGGCTTTATGGCCCTTGGCCTGACTTTGATTTTTTCCATTTTAGGTGTCGTCAGTTTCGCCCACGGCGAATTTTACATGATTGGCGGTATGATTACTTATTTTGTAACGACCGTGTGGTTCCCCAGCATAAATCCGATTGTCGGCATCGCGGCGGCCTGCCTGAGCACATTTGTTCTTGGCGCTGTTTTTGAAAGAATTTTTCTCACCCCCATGTACACCGGAAAGGTTGATCGCCCGGTTGAATACGGCATCCTGATCACCTTCGGATTGGCCTTCACCCTGCAATATTTCGTTCAGGCCACCGTTGGCGCCAACCCTGTCAAAGCGAAGCGGTTCATTGATTTTCCCAAGCTTCGCCTACCTTCAGCTGAAGACCCCTGGCTGATCAAAACCAGCCGCGGCAACATGGAACTGTTTGACACCATTTCCATTTCCAACCCGCGTTTTACTGCTGCGGTGATGTGCATCCTGGTGTTTTTCGCCCTGATGTATTTCCTGCGAAAAACCTGGACAGGCAAGGCGCTACGCGCCGTCAGCCTTGATCGGGACGCAGCGGCCATCGCCGGCATCAACCCTAACAAGATGAACATGCTGGCCTTTGCATTGGGAAGCATGATCGCCGCCCTGGCCGGAGCGATGCTGGTTCAGGCGTTTTCGTGGTTGCCACAGGTCGGCGCCATACCGGCGATGAGATCATTCGTTATTGTTGTTCTTGGTGGACTGGGCTCTATCCCCGGGGCATTTCTTGGCGGTGTCATTGTTGGCCTTGTTGAAGCCGCTGGCACCGGTTGTATTCCCGATGCCCAAAAAGCGGCGTCATATATCCCCGCCTACGGCATGATCGTGTTGACAATGACCCTACTGCTGCGACCAACAGGCCTGCTTGGCCGTAAGTTCGCAAGTGGCACGCACGGGAAAATGTAATGAATAAAACCCATGCACCACACTTTGCTGGCGTCCTCCTGATCGCCTTCTTCATGGCCTTCCCGTTCGTCTACACGGCCAACGACTACCCCTACATCATGCACATCCTGATTACTGGGTTTTTCTATGCCATCCTGGCATCAAGCTGGACCATGCTGGCTGGTTACGCCGGGCAGTTCTCGTTTGGTCATATGGGCTTCATGGCGGTAGGCGCCTATACCACGGCCTTGTTCAGTCACTACATCTATCTGACGCCGGAACCGACGAACTTTTGCACCGAATTCGTCTTTGGCGACGGGTACCTGATTATTCTTGATCCCATCGGCGTGACCTCTTCCACCCTGAAGCAGGATTGCCTGCGTCAAGCTATGGATGTGTGGGGCGACGGGGTTCAGGTCACGCCCATGCCTGTTTGGCTGGGCATTACCCTGGGGACGCTCATGGGCGGCATTTTCGGGTTTTTGATCGGAACGCTCGTGCTGCCTTTACGGGCCGCCTATCTGGCCTTGTTCACACTCGGATTTTCTGAAATCCTTCGCGCCGCAATTAGCGCTGAAATCGCCGTAACCCGTGGCCAGGCTGGCATCGAACTGCCCGCCCTGTTTCAGGATGGCGTCACCATATTTGGACATCATTACGACAAGACTGACAAGTTGCCTCCTTACTTTGTCATGTTCTTCCTGTTGCTCATCTGCCTTGGATTATTGGGCTTGCTGGCCAAATCAAAGTTCGGTTTGTTTGTCCGGGCGCTCAGGGAAGATCAGGACGCGGCCGCCGCCCTTGGCGTTAATACCACCCGCTACAAGGTGATGGTTTTTGTCATCACTTCAATGATTGCGGCGTGCGGGGGAGCGACCATGGCTCACTACGTGACTATTATTTCACCGAATAATCTGGTGATTTTGCAAATGAGCCTGATTGTCGCCATGGCGGTTATTGGCGGCGTCGAAAACATTGTCGCCGCAGCGGTCGGGGCCATCCTGCTTGAGTTTCTTTTGGAAATGCTACGTAACAGTTTCCAGATCGGGCCTGTTGAAGTTGATATGACGGTCTGGCGGCTTGTCATCTTCGGCATCCTGTTGATGCTGACGTTGCGGTTCTCGCCCAAAGGTTTGCTTGTGCCCTTCATAGATTACTTCACGCGGGGTCATATCGCCAAAGAGACGGTGGCCAAAAGAGAGCAACAAAAACCAGATGATGAACCCGGTTCGGAGACAGTAAATTGACAGAACTTATCGTCAAAAAACTGAACAAACGCTTTGGGGGTTTGCATGTCCTCAAGGATGTTTCCTTTGAAATCAAGGGTGCCGAACTGGTTGGACTGATCGGCCCCAATGGCGCTGGCAAGACGACAATGACCAATGTCCTTGATGGCGCCATTAAACCCAACAGTGGAACCGTCTATCTGAACCATCACCGCATTGATCAAATGCAACCCTTTGAAGTCGCCAAGGTCGGCCTGGGCCGCACCTTTCAGGTCACCAGATCCTTCAGGCGTATGACGGTTCTTGAAAATCTTTATGTGCCCGCACAGGCTTTGGGGACTGATCTTACCAAGGCCGAAATCCATGAAAAGTCCATGGAGGTTCTTGAATTTCTGACCATGGATCATCTGCGCAACGAGTATGCCCAGGCCCTGTCAGGTGGACAGCAAAAACTGCTCGAACTTGGCCGCTTGCTGATGCTCAACCCGGAAGTGATCATTCTGGATGAGCCTTTTGCCGGTGTTCATCCCAAGCTGATGAAAATCATCTACAAGTATATCGAAAGGGTTAACCAGTCCGGTTCGGCGATCATCCTGATCAGTCATCAGATGGATTCTATTTTCTCGCTGTGTAAACGTCTGTTGGTCTTAAACTACGGCGACCTGATCGCCGATGGGATACCGGATGACGTTAAAAACGACCCGGCCGTGATCGAGGCCTATCTGGGAATCGATGAAGAGGAGGCAGATTAATGTCTGAAATTACTGACGCCCCCGCGGTTCTCGAAACCATCGGCCTCGACGTTGGCTATTATAAAGACCTGAATATCTTGCAGGAACTGAACATCAAGGCCCGAAAAAACCAGATAACGGCCATCCTTGGCGCTAACGGCGTCGGCAAGTCGACGGCCTTGAAAGCCATCTTCGGTTTTCTCAGGCCCAACGCCGGAACCATATTACTCGACGGCGAGGACATTATGGATGTGCCCACCCACCACAGAATTCTAAAGGGTTTGGCCTATATCCCCCAGCAACCGGGTGTTTTTAAGGACATGACCGTCGAGGAAAACCTTGAGCTTGGCGGTTGGACATTCCGCAGTGACAAGCAACAGGTCCGTCAAAAAATCGAAGCCAATTACGAGCGCTTTCCTGTGCTGCGCGACAAACGCAAACAAGTAACCGGTGAATTATCCGGCGGCCAGCAACGGATGGTCGAAATCGGTCGCACCTTGATGGCCGAGCCGAAAATGTTGCTGATTGATGAACCCACCGCCGGCCTGTCAAAAATGCTGGCCGCAGAAGTATACGAGATGCTTACGGCTTTAACGTCAAACCATGACCTGACCATCCTGATTGTTGATCAGGAAATTCGCCAGGCCCTGAAAATTGCCGATTACGTATACGTTTTGGAACTTGGCCGCAATAAACTGGAAGGGCCAACTTCTGAATTCGAAGATCTTGAAAAAGCCTTCTGGGTTGGTTGATCAATGAGCGAATTCGCCAATGAGCGGATTGTTTATTTTAACGGTGAGTACATCCCCGAAAGCCAGGCGCTTGTCCCTTACCGGGAGCGCAGTTTTATTTTTGGTGATGGCGCCTTCGACCTGACGCGGACGTTTAATCACACCATTTTCAAACTCGATGAACACATTGAGCGCCTGTATTATTCAATGAAGGCGCTGCGCCTTGACGCCGGAATTTCGGCCGAGGAAATAACCGAAATAACCCACATCGTCGTCGAAAAGAATATGCACCTGCTTGATGCTGACGAAGACTACTGGGTTGGGCAGCGGGTGACACGCGGCGTTAATAAGGTTGATGGTGACAACTGGAATCATTACGGGCCTACGGTGATCGTTGAGTGTGTGCCTATGCCCATCAAGGAGCGCGCCCATTATTATCGCGACGGCGTACCGGTGGTCATTCCTTCGGTACGACGAACCCCGCCTGACGCACTAACCCCGCGTGCCAAGACCCACAATTATCTGAACATGATCGTCGCCGAACTTGAAGTGAAGGCCCATGACCCTAACAACTGGGCCGTGCTGCTCGACCACAACGGCAATCTGTGTGAAGGCATGGGCAGTAATATCTTTATTGTTCGCGATGGCGTTCTGCTAACACCAAGGGAACAATTTGTCCTGCCAGGCATCAGCCGCCAGACAGTTATCGATTTAGCCGGTGAACTGGGAATTCCCTGCAAACAAACAGACATCGATCTGTTTGACGGCTATAACGCCGATGAAGCCTTTATAACCTCCACCAGCCTGTGCATTTGTCCGGTAACCAGCATTAACGGTGCGATGGTTGGGGATGGCGCTGCTTACGGTCCTGTTACCCAACGCCTGATTGACGCCTATGTTGAGATGGTCGACTGTGATTTTATTCAACAGTATCTAGATGCACTGAAATAAACCAAGATGGCCCAAAGGCCACGAACTCCCATACCATCCCAGGACACAGCCGATGACGAAACTGACCACAATACGAAAGCCCTATCTGCTTTTTCTGGGAGACGCCCAAAAGGCAACGGACGCCAAGACAGCAGCCGGCATTGCCTACTGGCGACCTGATGATTGCCTTGGCCAGTTTCGGATCGATGAGAACACCGTCAACCTCAACATTGCTGATATGAGCGTCAAGGAAGCCGCCGAGGCGGGCTGTGGAACTTTCATTGTTGGCCTGGCCCCGGTTGGCGGCGGGTTTCCGGGTAGCTGGGTGTCCATTTGTGTCGAGGTCCTGGAAGCTGGAATGGATATCGCCAGCGGCCTGCACACCCGGATCGGTGAAATTCCGGATATTGCAGCGGCGGCAGAACGCACCGGGGGCCGTGTTGTTGATGTTCGCACACCGCCTGAAGGACTGCCTTGCGGCACCGGCCAAAAGCGTACCGGCAAGCGGTTGCTTAGCGTTGGCACGGATTGCTGCGTCGGCAAGATGTATTCAACCCTGGCCATTGACGCCGAAATGCGGAGGCGCGGCATGAATTCAACGTTCCGCGCAACAGGCCAAACCGGCATCCTCATTCAAGGGGGCGGCATTGCCGTTGACGCCGTGGTCTCTGATTTTCTCTCTGGGGCCACCGAAGTTCTGGCACCTGAAAACAGCGATGATCATTGGGATGTGATTGAGGGCCAGGGTTCGCTTTTCCATCCGGCCTATGCCGGTGTCAGCCTTGGGCTCTTGCACGGTGCGCAAGCCGATGTGCTTGTCCTGTGCCATGAATTGGGACGCATGAGCGTCGATGGAGATTACGCAGACTTCCCGATCCCGCCACTCGATGAAGCTATTACCGTGAACTTGAGCTTAGCTAAGCGCACCAACAAGGATGTCAAACTGGTCGGCCTGTCGGTTAATTCCTCCAACCTGGGTGAAGAGGAGGCATTGAAAACCATGGCCGAACTTGAAGACATTCATCAAGTTCCCGTCGTCGATCCTGTTCGTACCGGCGTTGCAAGACTTGTTGATTTTCTGGAGCAAAATACATGAGACGTTTAACGGTCACATCTGAACAATGGCCCCTTCATGAACCCTTTGTCATTTCGCGCCTGACCCAGCTGCACGGCGAAGTCGTTGTTGTTGAAATTGAACAGGACGGTAAAATTGGTCGCGGCGAAGGAGAACGCGCCGATTCATTCTTTAAGGGACGGGCCGCCGTTGTCGATGAAATCGAGTCAATCCGGGACAAGATTGAAGCGGGCCTGGATCGTGATGAACTTCAAAACGTCCTGGCCGCAGGACCCGGTCGCAGCGCCATCGATTGCGCTTTATGGGATCTTGAAGCAAAAATGACAGGCACACCGGTTTCCGAACTGGTCGGCCTTGATGGCCCTATGAAACCGGTGACGACAGTCTTTACGATTTCCCTCGATACACCTGAGAAAATGGGCGCTGACGCCAAAGCCAACATCCACCGCCCGGTCCTGAAACTGAAAATTGGTCGTGATGGTGATCCTGAAAGGGTTGCCGCAGTTCGTGAAGCGTCCCCCGATGCCCGCATTTCAGTTGATGCCAATACCGGATGGAGTGAAGCGCAACTGATCGACTACATGCCAAAACTTGCCGCCCTTGGTGTTGAGCTTGTCGAACAACCTTTCCTGCCGGGGGAGGATGCCATGCTGGAAAATTATGAAAGCCCGATCCCGCTGGCGGCTGACGAATCCTGCCTTGATCGGGATTCTCTTGAATGGCTTGTCGGTAAATATGAATTCGTTAACATCAAACTCGACAAGACCGGTGGCCTGACCGAGGCGCTGGCCCTTGCGGGTCATGCAAAATCCCTGGGCTTTGGAATTATGATCGGCTGCAATGTCGGTACTTCACTTGCCATGGCGCCGGGCATGATTATCGCCCAGTTGGCAAGCTTCGTTGACCTTGATGGTCCGTTGTTGCTGTCCGAAGATCGCAAGCCCGGTTTGACATATAATGGAAGCCAGATATTGCCACCCCTGCCCGCTCTTTGGGGCTAATTTTTACAGGAACAAAACATCATGACCATTCAACGATTTGAAACCGGCCCGCGCATGAGTCAGGCCGTCGTCCACAACGATACAATCTATCTGGCCGGTCAGGTTGGAATTCCCGGTGAAAGTGTCGCCGAACAAACAACAACCATTCTGACGAAAATTGATAAATTGCTTGCCGATACCGGCAGCCACAAATCAAAAATCCTGCAGGCAACCATCTGGATGGCATCAATGGATGATTTTGCCGAGATGAATGCCGTCTGGGATGCCTGGGTTGAACCCGGAGAAGCCCCGACCCGCGCCGCCGGTGAGTCAAAACTAGCAACCCCGGATTATCTGGTCGAAGTGATCATCGTCGCCGCAAAAGATTAACCGCGACGGGCCTTTGTCGGTAGAACCAGTTGTTCGATCCAGTTATAGACTTCGCGTAAACGCAAGTCGTCGTTGATAACGTCCTCGTCGATGCCCAGAAGCCAGGAAATGTCCTTTCGCAAAGGGTCCTGGAACAAGGCCTCAAGTTGATCGACAAAGACCTGGGCGTCATCGACGTTCAGGAAAAAACCCTTTTCAGTAAGTTTTTGCTTTCGGCAATAGCATAGTCTTGAAAGCTCATGCAGGTCGTATTCGGGGTGATATTGCAGGCTCCAGAAGGCGCCACCGTTATGGGTGACGGCGACAGACTGAACAGCGGTAAAGGTGTTTGAAGATAACACCACGCCACCGGGTGGCAAGTGGGTGATCTCGTCATCATGGCTGATGAAAGCGTCAAAGACGGAACGCTTGCCGATATACATGGGGTGGGCGCGTCCCGCAGCCGTTAGTTCGATCTTGCGAGCGATACCCATTTCGCGGCCCTTGGGGTTTTCGGCGCACAACCCGCCAGCGGCAACAACGGCGATTTGGGCAGCCCAGCAAGTGCCGAAGCTGGGAACACCGGCGTCGAAGGCGGCACGGGCGAATTCTATTTGTGGCGTCACTTTTGGATCCGGCTTGTGAATGGTCAGGCTGGAACCAGTCCAGGCGATGCCGTCATATTGTTCAATGGCGGCACCCTTGGGAAGGCTTGCGTCCGGATCGCCCGGATAAAGAATATCGACCGCGCAACCCGGGTGGCAGCGTTTCAACATCCGCTCGTAAAGGGAACCCGCCGTTGAGGCCCCGCCAGCCTGCAAATCCTCGCGGCCCTCTTTTGAATATCCGTCGAGGACCAGAAACCGAACCTTGTTACTCATTAATCAATGACTCCTTGGCTGCCAGTTCGTCGATAATCCCCGGCAGATCGCGTGGGTGATCACAAATCGCGTCGGCTGTTGTGATATCGCGGTCATCTGCCCGTGTCGCCGTGAACAGGACCGCCTTGGCGCCAATGGCGTGGGGGCCTTTGATATCATTGTGATCGCGATCACCAATGTGGACGATTTCCGTCACATCGACGTCAAGTTGCTTGGCTGCGCTATCGAACATCGAGCGGTGCGGTTTGGAATGGCCAACTTCATCAGAAAACGCAAAGCCTGAGAAATGGTCGATAAGACCATGATTTTCCAGAATTTTTCTAAGCCCCGTCCCCGGTGTGACGATAGAGTCTGAAACTATGCTCAGTTTATAGCGGGTCGCCAGTTCGGCTAATGCCTGACCAATACCATCAATGGCATTTGGCGGCATATCGACTTCCATACGACCGGTATCATCAATCAGTTTAGCCATCACATCATCGGGCAGGGTTCGACCCAGGCCGGTGGCGATAACCCGCATACGCTGATCAACGCTCCAGTTGATGTGGTTTTCCTTCCAAACAACATTGAACGCCGCGTCCGCTACATCGTAAGCCTGAACGACCATTTCCAGGTCGATTTCCTGAACCCCGTTCAAAGCCTGCCACATCAGATGACGACGTTCATCGCGTTTTGAGCGCATACCCTTGGCGCTGCGGTGCGCTTCATCTGAATCATCATCGACAATGGTGTCCCAAAGATCGAATGTTACGGCCCGAATTGTCATCAGTGTTGTTCCTTATTGTTTGTTCACAAATGTTCAATACAGTCCGCGCAATGATTTGTAAATCAGGCTTTCAGACGCTTCATGTCAGGATCATATAAACAGGTACTGTGGCGCTTAGCCGGGTAACGTTTACCAAATGCCTCAATTTCAAAATCTTCGTGATCTGCATCATCGCCGGACAGGTATCCAAAGGCGATGGACTTGCCAACACTGTGACCAAAATTACCGCTGGTCGTCAGGCTGACATAGTCACCGTCCCGGTAAATGGTTTCCCCGCCATACAATGACACGGCCTCGTCAATGGTGAACGTACAGAGTTTCTGGGCAAGGCCATCCTTCTTGATTTTCTCAAGTGCCTTGCGACCAATAAAATCACCCTTGCTTTGCAAGTGGACACGAAACCCGAGACCGGCTTCATAAGGGCTGTAGTCAGGTGTGACATCGGCACTCCAGTAAACATAACCCTTTTCCATCCTTAAGGAATCGATAGCCCGGTAACCGGCGTCGACGATAGCGAATTCCTCTCCCGCCTGCCAAAGTAACTCATAGACATGAGGCGCGAATTCACAAGGGATGTGAAGCTCCCATCCCAACTCGCCCACATAGCCGATACGCTGAGCTAAAACCCGAGCCGCTCCAAGCTCAATATACTGACAGGTGGAAAACGCGAAGGCCTCACTGGATAAATCCGCATCGCAGACTTTTGCCAGAACCTCGCGGGACCTGGGGCCGCAAATGTTGATAACGGCGTAAGCTGATGTCACTTCCTGCATGGTGAGCGATCCATCGTCTGGTAAATGACGCTCAATCCAGTTGAAGTCGTGAACGCCAAAGCCACTACCTGTAACAACGTAGAACCTGTCCTCGGCAATACGGGAAATCGTCAGATCACACTCCACACCGCCACCTTCATTACAAAGTTGGGTGTAAATGACGCTGCCGACTGGTTTGTCCATATTGGAAACCGCAAGTTTTTGTAACGTGGCAAGCACGCCGGGTCCGGACAGTTCCATTTTGGCGAACGAGCTTTGATCGATCAGCGCCACCCGTTCGCGAACAGCCTTGTGTTCTTCGCTGGCGGGGGCGAACCAGTTACATTCAGAGCGCTCGAACGACAACTCATCAACCGGCTCGACACCTTCGGGGGCAAACCAGTTTGGCCTCTCCCAACCGGCACGAGCACCAAAGACGGCCCCTTTTTGCTTTAAGGGATAATAAAGCGGGCTTCTACGGATGCCCCGGACTGCCTGCGTTTCATTGCCTGGAAAATGAAGTTTGTAGTGATGGCCATAGTGATCGATGGCGCGTCCGTACATGAAATACTTGGTGTTGTGATGGGGCATGAAGCGGCGCACATCAAGCGGCCACAGATCAAGGCTGGGCTGGCCATCCAATATCCATTCCGCCATCATCCGTCCGGCCCCGCCGCCAGCTGCGATGCCGTACAGGAAACCGCTGGCAACAAAATAGTTATCCATCTCGGGGACCTTGCCCATGACGAAATCCCCGTCCGCCGAGTAGGGGATCGGTCCGTTGATGACTTCTCGAATGCCGACCTCATTGACGAACGGCGTAATTTCCGCCGCCAGCTGCGCCAACTGCTCGAAACGATCAAAGTTTTCGGCCAAAAGTTCACGACCAAAATCATGGGGAATGCCGTTGTTACCAAAGGGCACCGTGTTGGGTTCATACCCGCCGATGACCATGCCGCTGACTTCCGGCTTGTAATAAACCAGCCGGTCAGGATCACGCATACTGGGCATGTCTTTTGGCATATCAGGGATCGTTTCGGTGATGATGTATTGGTGCTCAAGGGCGCAGGCCGGAATGCGCACGTTTGAAAGACGACCCAGTTCGCGTGACCACATGCCCGATGCATTGATCAGGGTCTCACAAGTCCAGCTATCATCTTCGGTCATAACCTCGGTCACCCGCCGCCCTTTGGATATGATGTCGATGACCCGCTGGGCCCGGACAATCCTGGCGCCACGGTCGCGCGCCCCCTTTGCCAGTGCCTGAGTAACGCTGCTGGGATCGATTTGGCCATCACTGGGCAAGTAAGCGGCGGCGAGGACGCCTTTTGTCGTCATTAAGGGAAAAAGTTTTTGCGCTTCGCTTGCTGAAATGATTTCCATCTCAAGACCAAAACTTTTCGCCGTCGTCGCCAATTGCTCAACCTCGCGAACCCGCTCAGGAGAACTGGCGAGACGAAGTGAGCCTGATTTTTTCCAATCTACGGCCTGACCGGTTTCCTCCTCAAGCTTGTCATAAAGCTCGACTGACATTTTCAACATGCGGGTGGTGTTGCGCGAAGAGCGTAATTGCCCGACCAAACCTGCGGCGTGCCATGTGGCGCCGTGGGTCAGGTCGGCCTTTTCCAAAATCACCACATCCTTGGCCCCCATAGCCGTCAGGTGATAGGCAATCGAGCAGCCAATAATACCCCCGCCGATAATAAGATGCTGGGCATGGTTGGGTTCAGACATGGCGCATCAACATTTTATTTTCTCCATTTTGGCATCGACCAGCGCCCCGAACTGAATGCGGCAGGGCACACGACTGGTGGCGATGTCGAGCTCGTAGGATCCTGATTTCAGATAATCCATGGAAACACCATCCGGGTTGCGCACATAACCGTAGCCGATATTTTCGCCAACCGTGTATCCCCAGCCGCCACTACTTAACCAACCAACGCGCTCGCCATTTCTGTAGATGGTTTCCCGGCCCAGCAGGACGATGGAAGGATCATCAACAACGAAACAGGCGAGACGCTTGCTTAATCCCCGCTCTTGTTGTTCGGCAATCGCTTCGCGGCCCATAAACGGCATGTTGGATTTCATTTTAACCGCCCAGCCCATGCCCGCTTCAAGGGGGGAATAATCCGGGCCAATATCACTGGCCCAGGCGCGGTAGCCTTTTTCCAGGCGCAGGGATTCAATGGCCCGGTATCCGGCGTTACCAATGCCGAACGACTCACCAGCCTTCATCAGGGCATCGTAAAGTGTCAAAGCGTGCTCGATGGGAAAATGTAGTTCCCACCCCAACTCCCCAACATAGGTCACCCTGAGCGCCTTGACGGTGGCTCCCGCGATGATCACTTCCTGACATGTCCCGAAAGCAAAGGCATCGTTGGAAACATCACTGTCTGTGACCTGGGCCAGCACGTCACGTGCTTTGGGGCCCATCAGTGACAGTGTGCAGTGATGATCGGTGATATCCTCCAACGTGACATCCATATCGTCTTTGATGTTACGCTTGATCCAGTCAAAATCATGGGTCCGGTAGCCGGTGCCGGTGACAATATAGAATTGATCTTCGGCCAACCGGGCAACGGTCAGATCGCACTCGATACCGCCACGACTGTTGAGCATTTGCGTGTAGGTCAAAGCGCCGGGAGCCTTGCTGACGTCGTTGGCGCAGATCCAGTTCAACGCAGCTTCTGCATCAGGACCGCTGACCATGAATTTGGCGAAGGAGCTTTGATCGAACACGGTGACCCGTTCGCGGGTTGCCTGATGCTCGGCACCAACATGGTCAAACCAGTTCTGCCGCCCGAATGAATAAACATCCTCCGCCCGAGCACCTTCAGGGGCGAACCAGTTTGGTCGCTCCCATCCCATTTTCTCACCGAAACAACCGCCACTTTCCTTCAACCGTTCATACAGGGCCGAGGTGCGGACCGGGCGGGCGCTTTTGTGTTCCTCGAACGGCCAGCCGATTGTGTAGTGCTTGCCGTAAAGCTCTAAAGTACGGGTGCGGACCCAGTCCGCATCCCGGTGGTGAACACCAAAACGCCTGATATCAACAGGCCAAAGGTCAAGACTTGGCTCACCACCATCAATCCATTCCGCAAGCGCCTTGCCAGCGCCCCCACCTGCGGCAATACCAAAGGCGTTGAATCCGGCACCAACAAAGAAGTTGGCGACTTCGGGGGCCTCACCCAAAATAAAATTACCGTCCGGTGTAAAGGATTCCGGACCATTGGTTAAGGAGCGCACTCCGGCGTGCTCAAGGGCAGGCACCCGGAACAAGGCATGTTCCATCAATTGCTCAAAGTGATCCCAGTCGGAGTCAAGCAAGGAAAAATTAAAGCCTTCGGGAATGCCGTCCTCGGCCCAGGGGATCGGGTTGGGCTCGTATCCGCCCATCACCAATCCACCAACTTCTTCCTTGAAATAAGTCAGTCGGTCCGGGTCGCGCAAGGTTGGCAGGTTTTTTGGCACACCTTCAAAGGGTTCTGTAATCATGTACTGATGTTCGACCGAACACAGCGGCACATTGACTCCGGCCATCTGGCCAAGTTCGCGGGCCCACTGGCCACCGCAATTTACGACAACGTCGCAAGCAATATCACCCAGATTTGTTGTGACACCACCGACCCGGCCATCGTTGACGTTTATAGCCGTGACGGTGCAATCCTCGATAAATTTTACATCATTCATTCTGGCCCCTTTTGACAGGGCCTGGGTAATGTCCGACGGATTGGCCTGACCGTCAGTCGGCAGGAACGCCGCACCCATGACATCGGACACATCCATTAGCGGCCACAAGTCCTGGGCTTGCTTGGCAGAGAGCATTTGCATCTCAAGGCCAAAACTTTGCGCCGTTGTCGCCTGACGCTCGATTTCGATCATCCGCTCCTTGTTACAGGCCAGCCGCAAACCACCATTCATCTTCCACCCTGTCGCAAGACCGGTTTCTTCTTCCAGCGTGTCATAAAGTTCAACACTGTATTTTAGCAACTGGGTGATGTTGGCGTTCGAGCGCAACTGCCCGACAAGACCGGCAGCGTGGAAGGTCGAGCCGCTGGTCAGTTTATGTTTTTCAAGAACGACCACATCCTTCCAGCCCAGTTTGCCAAGATGATAAGCGGTAGAACAACCGACGATACCGCCACCGATAATTACCGCGCGGGCATGGGAAGGAAGTGAGGTCATTTTGAAGTATCGCTCCTGAAGGTTTCTAAAGCTTGCTCGAAACGTTGCATGTAGTCGCTTGTATAGCTGACATAATCGAAATCAAGCTCTGAATGAATTTCCGAGACCATGCTCCACATCGTTTCGCGCAGCAAGGAAGCGCATTTCATCGCCCGGTAAGAGTGCCACAATGTCCCATCGGCTGGTGAACCGAAATAACTTTCCAGCATCCCGCGCTCAAGATCCTCATCAAATTCATTGTTCGAGGCCAGATTGGCCAGATCGAACAAGGGGGAGTTAAAACCCGCATAATCCCAATCAATGATCCACAGGCGCGATCCGTCATCAAGGAAGTTGGCCGATAACAAATCATTATGGCCAAATACCATTTCAACCGGCCCTACCGCCTTTTCCAATTCGTCGGCAATTTCCAGTAGCCGCGGCAAAGTTGCAACCATACGACTGCCGTCACTTTGCAGAACGCGCGCGTAATTGCGAAACACCTGAAACACCCAAAATACAAGACTGGCCCCTTCAAGATGCCGGGGGATGTCGTGATGAACTTTTTTAACAAGAGCGATAATCCGCCCGAGCATTTCCGGATTGCGAATGTCAGCCGCCTCAAGAGTTTTACTTTCGATGTACTGGAGAACCAGAACCCCCTGCTCCCAGTGGATGACTTTCGGTGATAATCCGGCCTGATGGGCGGCATTGCTGGCGGCCCGTTCGTTGAAACGCATGATGCCATGGACAGGAATATCCTCGCCGATCCTGACCACATATTTTTGGCCCGCGTCCTCGATAATAAAATTGGTATTGGTGATGCCGCCGCTTAAGGGGCTGGGCTTGACCGGCCCCGACCAACAACTTAAATTCGCCGCCCTCAAAGCTGCCTGATCTGACATAGCTTAAAACCCTGTCCCAACCCGCGATATTCCATATTTACCACATCAATATCGTTTATCATCAGTTTGTTTTTGCGTAGCTGACTTGCCATATCCGGTTTGGTTGTCATACCCTACGGCCAAATCAAGAAAGGCAAATCCCATTTCCGCAACACAATTACTGATTAACCTGATCGGTGCCGTGGCACTGTTATTATGGGGTATGCGTATGGTGCGCACGGGCGTGACGCGCGCCTTTGGCTCGAGCTTGCGTCATGCTATCGGGCTTAGCGTCTCCAATCGCTTTAAGGCCTTTTTCATTGGCATTGGCGTCACCGGCATCCTGCAAAGCAGCACCGCTACGGGCCTGATTATCGCATCCTTCGCCGGGCGTGGATTGATGGAAACCGCACCGGCACTGGCCGTCATGCTCGGTGCTGATGTTGGCACGACCCTAGTCGCCCAGATATTGTCGTTTGATATTAGCTGGCTCGCCCCGACAGTTATCCTGATCGGCGTCGTCGCCCATTTTGGTTCCAACAAGACCTTAAACAAGCAACTGGGCCGTACCGGCATCGGCCTTGGCATTATGTTATTGGCCTTAGGGTTGATTGTTCAAACCTCAACACCGATGCGCGATTCCAGCGTCTTGCAGGAAGTCTTCGCATCATTAGGCGATGAGCGCATGTTGGCGGTGCTTCTCATTGCCTTACTGACATGGATGGCCCATTCCAGCCTTGCTGTGGTGTTGTTGGTGATGTCATTGACCGCAGGCGGCGTTGTCTCGCTGTCATTGGGATTTGTTCTTGTCGTCGGCGCTAATTTGGGTGGGGCCATGCCACCGGTAATGGCGAACTGGGCAAAAGGACCTGATGCCCGCCGGGTGCCCTTGGGAAATGCCTTCTTCAAGGCCATGGGGTGCCTGATCCTGCTTCCCTTGATTGATATCATCGCCCCCTATATGGCGATGATCGAACAAGATAGCGCCCGTCAGATTGTAAACTTCCACACCCTGTTCAATCTTTCCATTGCCGTCATCTTCATTTTCACCACCGACATAGTCGCCAAAGTTGCCGACGAGGCGCTTCCCGCCGCCCCGTTATCGGAAGACCCGGGAACGCCAAGGTATCTTGACCGGGCATACATTGACCAACCATCGGTGGCCCTGGCCAGTGCGGCGCGCGAGACCGTCCGCATGGGCGATATTGTCGAGAGCATGCTGCGTGACAGCATGAAAGCGTTACAAAATGATGATCAACAACTGACCAAATCTGTCATCAAGATGGATAACGCCGTCGACAAGTTGCACGAAGCGATCAAATTATATGTCACAGAGGCCAGCCGTGAACTTCTTGATGATGAAGACAGCAGGCGTGCGACAAACATCCTGACCTTCACCACCGATCTGGAGCATATCGGCGACATCGTTGAAAACCTGATGGAAATTACGGCCAAGAAAATCAAAAAGAATATGCAGTTTTCACCAGACGGCTTCGCTGAAATTCTGGCCATTCATCTGAAAGTTGCCGACAACCTGAAACTGGCCCTGGGAGCCTTCATTTCCGACGACGTCAAGTTGGCCCATCAACTTCTTGCTGAAAAAGGCGTGGTCAAGGCAATGGAACGGGCTGGTGCCGAAAAACACATGGACAGACTGCGAGAGGGTCGTCTGGAAAGTATTGAAACCAGCGCCCTTCATATGGATATCCTGCGCGATCTGAAACGCATTCATTCCCACATCGTCGCCATTTCATACCCGGTGCTTGAAAACGCCGGGGAATTGGACAATGCTTCCAATGTTGAAATTACCGATGAATATGGTGACGGCGAATAGCCCTATCCTGCATTTTTCCCGGCAACATGAACTTTACGGAACAGTTTTTTTATGGCCTTGGACGTATTTTGTCCCGGCTTTAAATCTGTAACCAGATTATCCAGTTGTTCAAAACCGGTCATATTGACCGGGGCCTGGCGCTCGAACTTTGTATGATCAGCGAGCAGGATACTGACCCGGGCATGGTTGAGCATCTGACCTCGCAGTTCAGCCGCTTCGCGTGAATAGTCGGTCAGGCCCCGTTCGGGCGAAAATGCACTGATTCCAACGACGGCAAAACCGGCATGATAATTTTCAAGCATCTGGCTTGCGTCAGGTCCAAAAATGGCACCATCCGTCCCCTGAACTTCACCGCCAAGGATCAAAATCCGGTTTTCATTCAGTCCTGCCAGTTTGGCGGCGATTTGCAGATCATTGGTGTAAATTGTCAGCCCCCGTCGCTCCATCAGGTAATCTGCCATGCAAAGTGTTGTTGTCCCGCTATCTAGGATCACAGATACGCCATCCGGTATCAATTCGGCCGCAAGACGTCCAATTGCCCTTTTGCCTTCAATGTTCTGGCTCATACGTTCGGTAAATGCCGGTTCCAGGGAGCTACTTGAAAGTGCGCCGCCATGGATTTTTGTCAACCTGCCTTCTTCAGCTAATCTGGTGATGTCGCGACGCAGGGTTTCGCGCGAAACGTCAAGCCGCTGATGCAGTTCGGTGATCGAGACCGAGCCCTTACGGTTGGTAATTTCAAGAATTAATGTGCGTCGCTGTTCGGCAAGCATAATGGCTACTGAATTCCTGTGTTATTGGACTGAATCTCAAAATAGGTCAAAAACGGTCAAAATACCACTATTTCAAAAACACGTTGGCAAATCCCGTTTGTCTGTGAAAGAATAAAGCCAAGAAACAATAAGAATAACGGCTAATTCACAAAGTGCTGAAACAACAGGGAGATGGAATCTCAATTCCATGTTTATAAAGATGAAGTCATTTAAAATTTCAAAACTGATTGCGACAACGGCTGCCCTCGCTTTCGTAGCAAGTGTCGGATTCAAGGCCCATGCGGAAACCCTGACCGTCTACACGGCGGTTGAGGCTGAGGATCTGAAAAAATACGCCAAACGCTTTAATGAAGAGCACCCCAGCATCGAGATCAAATGGGTCCGTGATTCCACCGGTATCGTGACAGCCAAGTTGCTTGCCGAAAAGAATAACCCAAAAGCTGACATCGTTTGGGGCCTTGCCGCGACCAGCCTGATGCTACTCGGTAACGAAGGAATGCTGGAGCCTTATTCTCCAAAAGGCGTTGAAAAACTTGATCCCAAATTCCGCGATTCAGCCAATCCGACAAGCTGGACCGGCATGGATGCCTGGGTTGCCTCAATTTGCGTTAATACGGTTGAAGCCGCCAAGTACAGCCTGCCAACACCGACTAAATGGCGTGATCTGCTGAACCCGGTCTACAAAGGCCATGTCATTATGCCGAACCCGAATTCATCTGGTACCGGCTTCCTTGACGTTTCATCATGGCTGCAATTGTTTGGTGAAGGCGGCGGCTGGACCTTTATGGACGGCCTACATGCAAACATCGCCCGTTATACTCATTCCGGTTCCAAGCCTTGCAAACTGGCGGCGGCTGGTGAAATTCCCATTGGTATTTCATTCGCCTTCCGTGGCGCAAAGTCGAAAGCCAAAGGCGCTCCGCTGGATATCGTTATTCCCGAAGAAGGAATTGGTTGGGATATGGAAGCAACCGCCATCATCAAGGGCACCAAAAAGATGAGTGCTGCCAAGACTTTGGCCGACTGGTCCATTTCCAGAAAAGCCAATGAAATGTACAACGAAGGCTACGCTGTTGTTGGTATGCCTGGTGTCGCCAAAGCGGTCGAATTCTTCCCACCTGAAGTCGCCACCAAGATGATCGACAACGACTTCGCATGGGCTGCCAAGAACCGCAAGCGCATCCTGGCCGAATGGCAGGGTCGCTACGATTCAAAATCTGATCCCAAGTAAAGTCTTACTTGCGAGCAGAAACAAATATGAAGGACCGGGTGTATCCCCGGTCCTTCTTTTGTTTTAGGGTAGGTCAATAAAAATCAGCGTAAGGGGGATGTCTTGTCTGAGTCTACCGAGCCATATTTACAAATTCGTGACGTCACCAAGATGTTCGGGGAATTTACCGCCCTTAAGAATGTCTCACTGGAAATTTTTGAGGGCGAATTTGTTTGCTTTCTGGGGCCTTCGGGTTGTGGCAAAACGACCCTTCTGCGCGCCATAGCAGGTCTTGATATTCAGACATCGGGTTCGGTTGAGCAAGGCGGAAAGGACATTTCCAATCTGCCACCTTCGGAGCGGGATTTCGGTATTGTCTTCCAGTCTTACGCGCTTTTCCCCAATCTCAGCATTAGCCGCAATGTTGGGTACGGGCTTGAAAACCGAAAGGCCCCGAAAGCTGAAATCAGCGCGCGTGTCAGCGAACTTCTGGAACTGGTCGGTATGCCTGAACAGGGCCAAAAATACCCGGCCCAGCTTTCAGGTGGTCAGCAACAGCGCGTCGCCCTGGCCCGGGCCCTGGCAACCAAACCCGGACTGTTACTCCTTGATGAACCTTTAAGCGCCCTGGACGCCAAGGTCCGCGTTCATCTGCGCCACGAAATTAAACAGCTTCAGCATAAACTTGGGGTGACGACGATTATGGTTACCCATGATCAGGAAGAAGCCCTGACCATGGCCGACCGCATCGTCGTAATGAATGAAGGCTCCATTGATCAGGTAGGAAGCCCGCTGGAAATTTATCGTCGCCCGACAAGTCCTTTCGTTGCTGATTTTGTCGGCACCATGAATTTCCTTAAAGCCAGCGTCAAGGCAATCGACAAAATCCGGATCGGCGACGTTGATGTTCGTCTGGGAACCCCGATGGAAGATCCGCCAATCGGTTCATCTGTCACAGTCAGCATCCGCCCCGAGGACGTCATCACCCGTGACATCGAAAGCGGGGCCGATAACATTATCGAAACCATTGTTGTTGACCTGGAGTTTTTAGGCTCCTTTTACCGGGCGATGCTGAAGCTCAATGATGAGGAAGGCTCCATATTGCTGGCCGATTTCTCGATCAACCTGGTCCGCGATATTGGCATTGAAGAAGGCAAAGCGATACAGGTTCGCCTGCCCGCCAGCCGACTGAGGGTGTTTACTGACAGCGAGGCCGCGCAATGAGTGACGTGGCGCTAGCAAGCATTGCCGCCATCAAACCCAAGCTGAGCCGTGACGACAGGATCATGCGTGGCTTTATCGTCATGGTCGGGGTGTGGATGGTGGTCGCCGTGCTTTTGCCACTGTATTTCATGCTGTCGAAAAGCACCGAAAACCATGATGGTGATTTTATCGGCCTCGCCAATTTCCAGGAATATTTTTCGACCCCGGCATTATTCTATTCCATCGAAAACAGTTTCTTTATCGCCATCGTTTCAACGCTCATTACCATTACTCTTGCCTTCCAGTTCGCTTATGCCCTGACCCGCAGCACGATGTGGGGTAAAGGTTTTTTTAAAACCATCGCCTTGATTCCTATTCTGGCCCCTTCACTGCTGCCGGCGATTTCATTCGTCTATTTTTTCGGTCAGCAAGGTGTGATCAAGGGGTTACTGTTCGGCAACGAAATCTACGGTCCCATCGGCATTATCATGGGCGAGGTTTTTTACACCTTCCCGCACGCCCTGATGATATTGATTACCGCCCTTTCCACCGCTGACGGGCGCCTGTATGAAGCAGCGCTTTCCTTGCGCGCCAGCCGTATGAAGATTTTCTTCACCGTTACCCTGCCCGGTATCAAATACGGCCTGATCAGTGCCATCTTCGTTGTCTTCACTCTGGTTATTACCGACTTCGGTATTCCCAAGGTCATCGGCGGCCAATTCAATGTTCTGGCCACCGATATCTATAAGCAGGTTATCGGCCAACAAAACTTTGAAATGGGCGCTGTCGTCAGCGTTGTCCTGTTGATCCCGGCCATCCTTGCCTTCATCGTCGATCGTATCGTGCAACGCAAACAAGTCGCCCTGTTGACCGCCCGCGCCGTTCCTTACGAAGCCAAACCGGCACGTGCTTTCGACACGTTCATGTTCGTTTATTGCGCCTTCATTGGCTTCCTTATTGTGTCCATCCTGGGCATGGCGATCTATGCCTCGTTCGTCACCTTCTGGCCCTACAACATGGCCTTTTCGCTGACCAATTATGATTTTGATGTGATGGATGGCGGGGGCTGGGATTCGTTCTCCAACTCGATCACCATGGCTCTTTATACGGCCGTTATCGGCACCACCATTATCTTTACCGGTGCCTATATGGTTGAAAAGGCCAAGGGGTTTGGGGCGGTGCGTGGTTCTATCCAGTTTCTGTGCATTCTGCCCATGGCGGTTCCGGGCATGGTTTTGGGGTTGGCTTATATTTTCTTCTTTAACCACCCGGACAATCCGTTGAACTTCATCTACGGGACCATGGCGATCCTGGTGATCTGTACCATTTCCCACTTTTATACGGTCTCGCACATGACCGCGATGACGGCCCTTAAACAAATGGACCCGGAATTTGAAGCCGTGTCTGCATCCCTGAAGGTGCCGTTCTTCAAGACTTTTATCCAGGTCACGGTGCCGGTTTGCCTGCCGGCCATTCTGGATATCTCGATCTACCTGTTCGTCAACGCCATGACGACGGTCTCGGCGGTGATTTTCCTATATTCCACAGAGACCAATCTGGCATCCGTTGCCGCGCTGAACATGGATGATGCCGGTGATGTCGCCCCTGCGGCTGCCATGTGTGTAATGATCGTCTTTGTTTCAGCAACGGTGCGTATCTTCCACGCTATTTTCACCCGTGGCATGGCGCGTCGATCACAGCTTTGGCGACAACGTTAAGGCTACAAAAAAACATCCGGCATATGAATTTAATTGTGGTCTTTTGACCGTTTCTGACCGATACTGCGGCGACTCATAACAGGAGCTTCCGTATGCCCAGTCCAACAGGTGATCCGTTCCTGCTCACCCCAGGCCCCCTGACAACCGCACCAGAAACCAAGCAAGCCATGTTGCACGACTGGGGATCTCGTGATGCCGGTTTTATTGAAACCAATGCACGGGTACTCAGTCGCATCGTCGCTATTGCCAATGCCGCGGACAGCCATGTTTGCGTACCGGTGCAAGGCAGTGGCACTTTTGCCGTCGAGGCGACCCTTGGAACCCTGATCCCCAAGCAGGGTAAATCCCTGTTGCTGGTCAATGGAGCATACGGTCATCGCATGGCCAAGATTCTTGATATCACCGGGCGCGACTATCAAATCCTTGAAACGCCGGAAGACACGCCGCCCAATGCAGATGATGTGGATGTCATTCTTGCTGGAAACAGCGACATCGGCCACGTCATCATGGTTCACTGTGAAACCACATCGGGCATCCTAAACCCGGTCGAGGAAATAGCCGCTGTCGTCGCCAACCGTGGCCGCGCCCTGATTATCGACGCCATGAGCGCCTTTGGCGCCATTGAACTTGATGTTAAGAAAATCCCCTTCGAGGCCGCCATGGCATCGTCCAACAAATGCCTGGAAGGTGTGCCGGGCATGGGTTTTGCCATCATTTCCAGGCAGGCGCTGGAAAAGGCCAAAGGCAATGCCCATTCCCTGAGCTTGGACCTTTACGATCAATGGCAAGCCATGGAAAAAACCAGCCAGTGGCGTTTCACCCCGCCGACACATGTCATTTGCGCTTTTGACAAAGCCCTCGACCTCTATGAAGCCGAAGGTGGACTTGCCGGACGCGGCGGACGCTACCGGGACAACTGCTGCATTCTTATCGATGGGATGGCCGAAATGGGCTTCAAGACCCTTTTATCAGGCAATCTGCAAGCCCCGATCATCGTTACCTTCCACATGCCTGCCGATCCGAAATTCGACTTCCAGACATTCTACAACAAACTAAAAGACAAGGATTACGTTATCTATCCCGGCAAATTGACCGTTGCTGACAGTTTCCGAATGGGCTGCATCGGCCAACTTGGCGAAACAGAAATGAAAGGCGCACTGGAAGCCGTGCGCGAGACCCTAACCGAAATGGGCGTCACAACCGGCGCCCCTGCTTAAACCAACAGGAGTTTTACCAATGTCTTACGATCCAAATTACGTTTACCAGCGCGGTTACCGAGGCAAGGTCAAGGGTGTCGTCCTTGACTGGAGCGGCACCATTGCCGATGCCTATGTTCTGGCCCCCGCCGTCGTCTTCGTCGAAGCCTTTAAAAATCAGGGTGTTGATGTTTCCATGCTCGAAGCACGCGGCCCCATGGGTCTGCGCAAGGACCTGCACATCAAGGCGATGAGCCAGGACCCGGTGATTAGCGAACGCTGGAAGAAAATTCACGGCAAAGCACCAAACCAGAAGGACGTTGACCGCATGTTCGCCGATTTCGTGCCCATGCAGCTTAAAGTCCTGAAGAAGTACACCACCCTGCTTCCCGGTGCGGCCAAGTGCTCCAAGGAGCTAAAAAAACGCGGCATCATGATTGGCAGCTCGACCGGCTTCCTTAGGGCCATGGTCGAAATCCTCGCCAAGGACGCCAGAAAACAAGGCTTTGTTATCGATGCCACCGTCGCCGGTGACGATGTTGAACACGGCGCCAGGCCAAAACCGTTTATGGTCTTTAAAAACATGGACCTGATGGACGTCCACCCGGTGCAGTCCATCGTCAAGGTTGATGACACCACGTCAGGCGTCGGTGAAGCGCTTGAAGCCGGTTGCTGGGGCGTCGGCGTGTCGCTTTACAGTAACTACATGAACATCAACTCACTGGCCGAAGCCAAGAAGATGCCGAAAAAGGAAATTGCCCGTCGCAATAACCTGACCAAGGAAATTCTGCAACAAGCTGGCGCTCACTACGTCGTCGACAGCATTGCCGAATTGCCGAAAGTCATTGACGACATCAACAAGCGTCTGGCCCGGGGCGAACGACCTTAGGCGTCGTCAAACCTTCTGACCCGATAAGGGCGGTTCTATCCAGAGCCGCCCTTTTCATTTATGGCCTTAGCCTTGAAATTCTGCGACAAAGCTAGCTGCATCCGTTCAAAGTTAAGGTGGAAATGCAATGCAGACAAAAAAAATGTGCGGCGTTCTGTTGAACGGCCACGGCGGCTTTGAACAACTTGAATATCGTGAAGACATCAGCATTCCCGTAGCAGGACCGGGCGAGGTGCTTGTCGCGGTTGGCGCAGCCGCCGTCAATAACACCGACATCAATACCCGCATTGGCTGGTATTCAAAATCTGTAAGCGTTGAGACGGCAGCCAGCGATGGCACAGGAGACGTTGAACAGGACGCCACCTGGGGCGGTGACCCGCTCACCTTCCCGCGCATTCAGGGCATTGATGTGTGCGGACGTATTACCGCCGTCGGGCAAGGTGTCGTCCCCGCAAGAATCGGCGAGCGAGTCCTCATCGAACCCTGTTTACGCGATGTGGATCAGGACGGGGCCTACACGGCCCGCTTTTTTGGTTCAGAATGCGATGGCGGGTTTTCACAATTCACCACGGCTCCTGCGGTCCATGCTCATAGGATTGACAGCCCACTAGGTGACGTCGAGTTGGCAAGCTTTCCATGTTCCTATTCAACCGCTGAAAACATGCTAACCCGCCTGTCACTTAAAGAAGGCGAGACGGTTTTGATAACCGGCGCTTCAGGCGGTGTCGGTTCGGCGGCTGTTCAACTGGCAAAAAGGCGCGGCGCACGGATCATCGCCGTTTCCGGCCCCGCCAAGGCGGGTGAGGTCAGGGCGCTGGGGGCCGATATGATCATTCCCAGGGGCGACGATCTTACCAAAGCCCTTGGCACCGATCAGGTTGACGCAGTCGTCGACATTGTTGCCGGGCCAGACTGGTCACAGTTGCTGGAGATTATGAAACCCGGTGGCAGATACGCGGTTTCCGGCGCCATCGCAGGGCCAATGGTGGAGCTTGATGTGCGCACCCTTTACCTGAAGGACCTCAGCTTTTTTGGCTGCACCATCCTGGAACCGGGCGTCTTCGCTAATCTTATCGGTTATATCGAACGTGGAGAAATCAAGCCAGTTGTTGCGAAAACCTATCTCCTGCGGGATATCGTCACGGCCCAAAAGGATTTTCTGGACAAAGCACACACCGGCAAGCTTGTTCTTGACGTGCCGCCTTACAATTAAAGAGGTGAAAACTGGCTGGCCAGATACAACAGCAATGGAATGCTTAAGAATGAAAGCGCCGTCTGCACGGTGACGGTAGCCGCGTAGAGTTCCGCGTCGCCACCCATCTGGCGGGCCAGCAAAAATCCATTCATCGCCGTCGGCACCGCAGCGCAGACGATAACGGTCTGAAACGCCATCCCGGTGACGCCGAAAACCACCGCCCAGATGGTGACAAAAACAGGCATGGCGAAAAGTTTCATGACCACACCCAAAAGCACATCGCGGGAAGGTTTCAGGGCATGACGAACCCTGAGCCCCGCCCCAACGCACAACAACCCGGCCCCCAGTGCAGCCCATCCCAGCAGGTCGAGCAGGGTCATGATCGGCTCCCACACAGGAATTCCCAGCACGTTGATCAACAGGCCGCTAACACACCCCCAGATCAGCGGATTAAACAAAACCAGCCTGGCGACCCTCTTCAAGGGTGGGCGCTCTGACGAGGCAAAAGTGGCAAGAACCAGAACATTTTCAAAATTAATAATAGGCACCATCACCGCAAGGGCGACGGCGACAATGGCGACGCCCGTACCACCGAACAGCTTCAGGATAATCGCCAGCGCAATAAACCCGTTCCAACGGGTGCTGACCTGAAAGATGGACGTGTACGCAGGCCCCTGCATGTTCCAAAACCGGTAGAGCACAGGTTTGAGGACAAGCATCACCATCAGCATGGTCAGGACGGCAAGCAACATGGTCGCCACGACACCTGAAAGCGGGACACTGCTTAAGTCCGCCTTGATCAGGGTTTCTGCCATAATTGCCGGAAAAAAAAAGCCAGAAACAAACCTGTTCAATACCTGGCCACTTATCCTGCGGAACGATATCGCGCTTGCGCAACAACAAGCCCAGGCCCACGAGTGCAAAAACCGGCAAAAGAATCTCGAAGACAATGCCCATTGGCTTGCTCTTATGCCTCTTCGGCGATGCAAGCTTCGAGAATATCCAGCGCCTGGTCCATTTCCTGGGTGGTTATGATCAACGGTGGCGTCAGGGTCAGGACGCTGCCCATGGTGGTTTTAAAGTTCAGGCCCTTTTTCAGAGCGCGATAGAGGATGCGGTCGGCGGCGGCCATGGCTGGGGCCTTGGCTTCAACGTCTTCAACCAGATCAAGCCCCATCACCAATCCTATACCGCGCACATCGCCGATGACGGGATGGCGATTTTTCATGTCGTTCAGACGCTCCAATGCATGAGCGCCAACCCTGGCCGCATTTTCGACAAGGCCCTCGTCTTCAATAATGTCAATGGTCGTTAGCGCCGCCCGGCAGGTCACAGGGTTTTTCTCGTGGGTGTAGTGACCAAGGGCGCGATCTTCAAGGACATCCAGTTCAGGCCGGGTGATCATCGCCGCAATGGGCAGAATGCCGCCACCGAGCGATTTGCCAAGGGTCAGAATATCGGGAACAGCATCAAAATGATCAGAGGAAAACATCCGCCCGGTTTTACCAAGGCCATTTGGTATATCGTCAAAAATCAACAATGCGCCATGGTCATTGCAAGCCTCGCGAACGGACTTCCAAAATCCCGGCGGAGGCAGGTAGGGTACAGAGCGTACAGGTTCGGCGATAACGGCTGCAACATCGCCTTCCTTCTCCAGAACGTAACGAACCATTTCGGCGCAGGTCATCTTGCAGACCGACAGATCGGGCCCTGCGTAGCCATAAGGGCAGCGGTAACAGGAAAACGGCGCGACATGCTCTGTCCCTGAAAGCAGAGGTCCGGCGGGACCTGAACGGAACAAGGACTCGCCGCCAACACTGGCTCCCCCAAAACCGGCCCCGTGAAAAGCATCCCAGAACGAAATGGTCTTGTGGCGACCGGTTGCGGCGCGGGCTAGTTTCAGGGCCATTTCATTAGCGTCCGACCCACCTGTCGAGAACAACACCTTGCTTAATCCCTTTGGCGCAATGCTTGTCAATTTGGCGGCAAGGTCGACTGCCGTCTGATTGGTAAAACGCCGGGGAGCAAAGGATAGGTCGTCCATCTGATCTTTAAGGGCCGCGATCAGGCGTTTGTTTCCATAACCAATGTGGTGGACATTATTGCCATGAAAATCCATGTAGCGGTTACCATCGGCGTCCTCAAGCCAAATGCCATCGGCCTTGGTGATGGCGGCCAGACAGGGAGTCGAGAGGGATTGACGCAGGAAATGATCGGCATCTTCAGCAAGCAGCTTTGCCGATTTTCCATCAGCTACGCTACGCGACCATTCTGCCCGTCCGGGACTTAAATTGCTGTCCCCTTCGCTGGGATGAAGAATATCTTTACCCATAGGCTAACCCTACCCCATGACGACGATGACGACGATACCAAAAGCAAGCAGGCAGGAAGCCACAAAGCGTCGGATCATGCTTCCTTCCCGAAACATCAGGCCACCTAAAATGACGCTGATGGGGATAGAGGCCTGGCGGATTGACGTCACCGCCGCCACATCGCCGCCCATGCCGTAGGCCGTTAAGATCAAAATATAGGAAAGGTAGCAAATACAGCCGATACCGATAAACTGGACAGGGTTTCTTGCCCACTGAAACAGTTCGCTATAACCGGTTCCCGGCGTGTTGAATAATCGAAACAGGATCAGGTAGCAAGGCAGGCTAAAAACCTCGATCCAGAAAAACAACACCGGCGCTTCAACACTTTGCATGGCCCGTGAATCGACAATTGAATAAATACCGGTTCCAATCATCGCCAAAACCGCAAACATCAAGGTTCTGGGATCATCCAGCAAATGTGAACCACGCCGGTATTGCAGAGCGAATGCGCCAATGAGCACACACGCGATCCCGGCCAGCAAGGTCCAGGAATAACTTTGGTCAAGAAACAAGACGCCGATGGTGACAATAACCAACGGCGAGGAACGGACAATCGGGTAATAACTGGATAGGTCGCCACGGCGAAGGGTGATGGTCAACGACGAACCATATAAAAGTTGCCCCATCACCGATATAGCGATCAACGGCCACACCTTGGCGGCACTTGTCAGGTCATACCCCTGCACCATGGCATGAAGGAACGACAAGGTCATCAACATGAAAACCAGGCCAATGTAGGCACCGTCGGCCCGTTGTTGGCGTTTGATCAGCGCATTCCATAACGGATGCAGGGCAGCCGAAACAAGCACCATCATCGTAATCGTCAGATCCACTAATCAAAATCCAGAAGTGAAAACTCTTCAATGCCGCTAATGATGACGTCGGCAAAGGGTGCCAGTTCGTCGTGGGTGCCATTGCCGCTTAGCACACCGACCACGAAACCCGCATCGGCGGCGCGGCCCATTTCAAGATCGCAGTGATTGTCACCAACCACCATAACCGACCCCGGCTCCAGATCATGGGCGTCACAAAACGCCAGGATCATACCCGGCGCAGGCTTGCCGCCATGGCCACTGTCGTAACCGGCGACAAACGAGAAAAAGGGATCGATGTTGGCGGTTTTCAGGAATTCCTTTGCGCTGCCTTCACCGTCATTGGTGCCAAGACCCAGGACGATGTCTTTTTCTGAAAGCTCAAAAATCAATTCATACAAACCCGGAAATGGTGCGGAGGAGATGGCGGTTTGTTCAGCAAAAATCCCGTCAAGCAACGACGTCAACTGGGCAGCTGAATGATCAGCGCCAAGCGCAATCCATGCTTCGGCAATCTGGTCGGTTGTCGCCGACGCCAGCAAGGAGCCATGGGCAAAATCATCTGTTTGCTCATCCAGGCCGGTCGACACCATCATGTGCCGGGCCTTGGCTTCGTCACCACCGGCGGCGAACAGTGCGCCGGCCTGATAGGCAGGAAGCCAGGTCGGGGTGAAATCAAGCAACGTTCCGTCCTTGTCGAACAGAATACCACGCACCGGCTGGCGGGCTTTAACGTTGTGATGATTCATAATTGTCAGCCTTGAAGAACGGGGCCTTTGATTTAGCCAATGCAGGATGCTCCAGAATCATATCGGCGGCTTTTTCGGCGATCATGATGGTTGGCGCATTGAGATTACCGGTGGTGATTGTCGGCATAATTGATGAGTCAACCACACGCAAGCCTTCAACGCCGTGAACTTTTGTTTGCGGATCAACGACAGCGTCTGTGCCAACACCCATACGGCATGTGCCGCAAGGATGGTAGGCGCTCTGCACCGTCTCGCGAACAAAGGCGTCGATTTGATCATCACTTTGAACATCGTCCCCCGGGGCAAGTTCCTTGCCTCTGTAGGGATCGAAGGACTTTTGCGTAAAAATCTCTCTGGTCAGACGCACACTTTGCCGCATTTCCTGCCAATCTTCTTCTTGGGACATGTAATTGAAAAGAATCTTCGGATCATCGTACACCTCAGACGACGTCAACCACACACGGCCACGACTTTTCGATCGCATCGGCCCAACGTGGGCCTGGAAGCCGTGCCCCTCGGCGACCGAATTACCATCATATGACATGGCGGCTGGCAGGAAGTGATATTGAATATCAGGCCAGGCAATCCCCTCCCTGCTGCGAATAAAAGCACCGGATTCAAAATGGTTTGTGGCGCCCAGGCCGCCACGGGTCAAAATCCAGCGAATGCCGATCATCGCCTTGGCCATGGGATTGAGTGAACTATAAAGACTGATCGGCTGTGTGCATTCTTGTTGCACGTATAGTTCCAGATGATCTTGCAAGTTTTTGCCGACACCGGGAAGATGGTGAACAACGTCAATGCCGATATCCGACAGTTCCTTTTGATCCCCAACGCCTGAAAGCATCAACAGTTGCGGCGAGGCAATTGGCCCACCCGACAAGATCACGTCACGGCGCACATTGACCCGGTATACGTTGCTGCCTTGCTTGTACTCAACACCGACTGCGCGGCCGTCTTCAAACAGGATACGTGACACGATGGTGCCAGCGCTGACATGAAGGTTATGCCTGGAAATCGCCGGTTTCAGATATGCGTTGGAGGTACTGCTGCGCACCCCTTTACGTACCGTCATATCCATCGGGCCGAAGCCTTCTTGCTGGAAACCATTAGGATCTTCGGTGCGGCTGTAACCTGCCTCCACCCCGGCGTCCACGAACGCCTGATAGAGTGGGTTTTTCAGGTGACCCGTCGTCGTGTGAAGCGGCCCTGAATTTCCCCGGTAAGCATTTTCACCACGATTGCTGGTTTCAGATTTTTGAAAGTAAGGCAACACATCGGCATAGGACCATCCGTCAGCGCCATCTGCTGCCCAACCGTCATAATCCAGGGCATTGCCCCTGACATAGACCATGCCATTTATTGAGGATGATCCTCCCAAAACCTTGCCGCGCGGACAATGCAATCGTCGTCCGCCCAGATGAGGCTCCGGCTCGCTATGGAATCCCCAGTTATATTTTTCCGTATTCATGGGGATCGAAAGGGCCGTCGGCATCTGGATGAAGATGGAACGGTCGCCACCGCCGGCTTCCAGCAAAAGCACTCTGTTTTCAGGTTCTTTACTTAACCGATTAGCAAGGACGCAACCGGCGGAACCGGCACCAACGATGACGAAATCAAATGTTTCTGAAGTCTTTTTCCATTCCGTCATCTTGTCATCCTAAATAACCGTCAATCTTCTAGATGCTTTTCAACCGTATTGACGGTCCAATCAAGTTATATCGTCAGGGCTATCAAAATCCCTCAGAACACCTTCATCTGTGCAGCTGACTTCGTACACCTGATCTTTAAATGTTGTCATCAAATCCCTGGCGCCCCTGTCCCCGGATAATTGCAGAATATCGGAAAAACAAGAGCGCGGCCAGAGTACCGGATTGCCCCTGCGCCCCTGACAAACCGGCACGCAAATCATGCGGCCCCGAGCGTCCACAAAGGCATCAATCAGGGCGTTAAGGGTATCAGCATGGAGCATCGGCATATCGGCAAGTAAAATGGCCGCACCGGCTGTCTGTTCATCAAGTGCTGTGATGCCCGCTACGAGAGATGTCGATAATCCATCTTCAAAATACCGATTGTGAACGATTTTGACATCGATCCCCTCAAGGGCATTTGAAATGGCGTCGTTATCATAACCTGTTACAACAATTGTTCGCCCTGCCCTGCTCGCAACTGCTGTCTGGGCAACGTGGCAAATCACTGGTTGACCACGCCACTCCATAAGCAGTTTATTAACCGCCCCCATCCTGCGTGAGGTGCCACCCGCCAGAATAATGGCGGTGACAGGGCTACTCATGTTTACCGTTACCGACGGCGATGATTTCAGCCAGGATCGAAACGGCAATTTCTCCGGGTGACTTTCCACCAATATCCAGCCCGACAGGACCGTGCAGACGTTCAAAATCTACCTCGGCAAACCCTTGCGAGCGCAATCTTTGCAGTCTTGCCGCGTGGGTTTTCCTGCTGCCAAGGCAGCCAATGTAGTAAGCGTCTGACTTCAATGCCGCCACCAACACCGGATCATCAAGCAAGGGATCGTGAGCCAGGGCGACGACGGCTGCCCAGTTATCAAGGGCGATGTGATCAACAGCCATTGCCGGGCGGTCGGTGATGATGGTGACGCCGGGCAGACGTTCCGGTGTCGCGAATTTAGGCCGTGGATCAATAACCGAAACATGAAAGCCGATAGCTGCGGCCATGGGGGCCAGGGTCTGTGCTATATGAACGGCCCCGACGATGACAAGGTTTCGGGGTCGTGCGTAAACTTTCACAAACTTGCTGCCAATCGAACCACTGGTTCCGTGCTTAAGAAGAAGACGGGCATCTGAAAGTTTTTGATCGTCAAGATCACCCTCAAGGTTATCGTGATCAAGCAGTGCCGTCTTCCCGCTTTGTGTATCGACAACGCGGGCAATGGGTTGGCTGTCTCGTAGTTTTTCCAGCATTGCCCGCTCCGGGCAGCGCTCGACAAAAACTTTTATGTCGCCACCGCAAGCAAGTCGCACTTCACGCGCCATCTCATCGCTGACACCGTACTCAAGATTAAGCACACCGCCATCGGCAATGATGTCAATGGCTTCGGAAACAACGAAACTTTCGATACAACCGCCTGAAACAGAACCGGCAAAATCGCCTTTGTCATTGATGATTAACTGCGCGCCAACCGGGCGCGGTGATGATCCCCAGGTACTGACGACTGTTGCCATGGCAAGGGTATGCCCCTGCTCTAACCAGTCGAGGGCTTGCTGAAGAATTTCGGAATTCATCAAGGTGTCTTACCTTCCAATAGCGAAACCGTCTTTGCGGGGGTCCGAAGCGCCGATCAGGACACCGCGCTTGCGGTCAATCCAGACCACCTGCCCACCACCGAAGGGGCTTGGCGGGCGGATCACCTGATGCCCCCTGGCGGTCATTTCGACAACCATGGCTTCATCGTATCCGGCCTCAAGACCCAACGGCCCACCGTATGCGAAACTGCGGGGCTGATCGAGTGCTTCCTGAAGATCCATGCCCCTGTCCAAAACCCGGCTAATAAAATTGGCATGGCCGGTCGCCTGGTATTGCCCCCCCATAACGCCAAAGGGGGCGACCACTTTATCGTCTTTCATAACCATGCCGGGGATGATCGTGTGAAGGGGCCTTTTTCCGGGCATCAGTTCGTTGAAGTGCCCTTCTTCAAGACTGAAACCGGTCCCCCGGCTGTGCAGCAATGCGCCACTTCCTTTAGCAAACAGGGTGGAACCAAAGAAATTGAATAATGAGTTGATAAAAGAGATCGCATTGCCGTCCTTATCAACAACGCAAAGATAGATCGTGTCCTTGTGTTCAACTTCCTTATACGGCGTATGGGGTTGGGATTGGTTCATGTCAATGTCGACGGCAATCTGGCGGGCCGTACCTTGCGATAAAAGCATATCGATGGGGACAGCTGCCTTGGCCGGGTCGGCCAGATAAAAATCCCTGTGTCCGTAAGCTAATTTGGTCGCCTCCGCCAACAGATGAACGTGATCGGCTTCCGAGTAGTCTCCATTAAATTGCTCAAGGATGTTGAGGATCATAAGAGCGATGATGCCTTGCCCATTGGGGGGGCATTCAAAAATTTCGTGGGATTTGTAGGTTGTGCTGATGGGATCGACATAGTCGCTGGTTTGGTTTGCGAAATCATCAAGGGTGTGGGTTCCGCCAAGGTTGTTTAGCAAACCGACAATTTCCTCGGCCACTTCGCCTTCATAAAAAGCGCTGCGGCCTTCCTTGGCGATACGTCCCAAAGTTTTGCCAAGGGCCGGATTGGCAAAACGATCACCAGCCTTGAAAGGTTCGCCATCATTCAGGAAGACACCACGGGCCGAGGCGCTGTCCGACAACTTCTCATGGCAGCTTTGCCAGTCATAAGCAACACGGGGCGTGATGATGCTACCATTTTCGGCCAAAGTGATCGCCGGGGCCAGCAATTGTTCAAGCGGTAACGTTCCGTAATCCCCGTGCAAACGACACCAGGCGTCAACGGCTCCCGGAACGGTCATGGCGTGGGCATTCGTATCAGCAATTTCACTGACGCCCTGATCGCGTAGAGATGCCGCACTGGCGCCTTGCGCAGAACGCCCCGAACCATTTAGGGCCACCACACCACCGCCCGCAGGGGCATAAAGTACGAAACAGTCACCACCAATACCGGTCATGTGGGGTTCGGCCACGCACAGGACGGTGTTGGCGGCCAGTGCCGCATCGACGGCGTTGCCACCGGCTTCCAGAATTGAATAGGCCGCCGCCGAAGCCGCCGGGTGGGAGGTAGCCGCCATGTGGGTGTCACCGTAGACGGCGGAACGACCTGGGTTTTGAAAGGCTGTCATTTATCAAGGTATCCCGGATTGCTGATCAGAACGTTCTGTCGCGCCTGATCACATAATAGCTGATAGACGGAATCGTAGCGTGTTGAATTTAAGCCAACGTTTCCGGCGCGAATATCCCGGGCCAAGCCGCGGGTTTCCTCAATATCTTCATCTTCCGTTCGTTCATTTTGCCGGGCGACGATGGCCAAGGCGTTGGCGATCATCAATGTGGTGTATTTATCATTTGCCCCATCGCCCTGCTGAGCGCGCCGGGCCAATTCAAGAAGTTTACCGCTGTCCTTCATGTCCCATTCCCCGTCATGCGCATGATTTCCAATTCAAGTTCCGGTAAAACATGGGCGGTCAGCGCCGCCTCCAGGTTTTCCTCACCGTCTATGAAAAATCGATTGCCTTGTTGAACGGCGATAATAGCCCAGCGCACATGGGCCATGACTTCCCAATATGTAACCGCGCTCTCGTCGATGGTTCTGCCACTTGCCGCTTCATAGGCGCTGTAGAAATCCGACCTGTCGCCAATACCCCCTGCTTCGTTGGTTGTCGCACCAAAGCGCCAGCACTTGGCGCAAAACCAGCCAATATCGGCCATTGGATCGCCCCAGGCAGCGAATTCCCAATCAAGAATTCCACTTAAATCTCCATCATGGACCATATAGTTACCGGTACGAAAATCCCGGTGATTGAGAACAATTTCCGTGTTTGCAGGGGCGTTGCGCTGCAGCCAACTCAATCCCCATTCAAGAACAGGGTATGGAGCCGAGAATTCATCCAGCCAACCGCGATATTGGACAATATCACGAAGGGCCGGGGCGTCATCCGGAACCTTTAGGAAGGACAGCTCATCACTGGGCGGGGTGATCATGTGAATCGTTGCCAGTTGCTGCCCCAACTGTTTAAGAAGATCAGCACCAAGGGATTGATCCCTGACCAGTTTATGACCCGCCGCGAAGCCTCCAACCCGACGCATCATAAAAAAATTTCGTCCCAGCACATCCATATCATCGCATACCCACAAGGGTTCGGGAACGCAGACCCCGGCTTCAAAAGCTGTTTTCAATAGAGCATATTCTTGCGACCTGTTCAGGCTGGCCGAGACAATGGAAGGTGCATCGGTCCTGAGCACCAGTTTCTGCATCCCTGCGAGAGACCCAGAGGAAAACGTCACGGACAAAGCCCAGTTTTCCTGAATAGCGCCGCCGGAAAGTTTTTCAATATCAAATAAACTAACGCTGTTCGCACCAGAAACTTGTGCCAGCCAAGGTTCCAGCCTTGATTGAATTTCATCAGGACGCACGAAATTCAGACTCCCCAGGACCAGAAGTCGATGCCTTCTGCCTTGTGTTGACGCGATAACACCATCTTGTGAATTTCCGAAGCGCCGTCCACAAGCCGCGCCTGTCTGGCGTAACGATACATCCACTCAAGCAGGGTATCCTTGGAATAGCCATGGGCACCACAAAGCTGGATCGCGGTATCGATGGCTTTGTGCAGGGTATCGGCGACTTGCACCTTGGCCATTGAGATTTCCTTTTTGGCGAAGTCGCCCTGATCAATCATCCAGGCCGCGTGCATGGTCAACATGCGACCGATCTGGATATCCATGGCGGCTTCACCCATCATCCACTGAACACCTTCATGCTCGTCCAGCTTGATGCCGAAACTTTCACGCTTGGCGGTGTACTCAGCGGCGATTTCCAGGGCTCGTTTGGCCTGTCCCAACCAACGCATACAGTGGGTCAGGCGCGCCGGGCCAAGCCGGATTTGCGTGACTTTCAGGCCATCCCCAACTTCCAGCAGGCGCTGATCATCGGGAATTTCAAGGCCGTCATAAATGACTTCGCAATGCCCGCCGTGTTCCTGAGGCCCCATGATCGGAATGCGCCGTTCGATATGCCAGCCCGGATCATCGGCGTGATGGATGAAAGCCGTCAGGCCCTTGCGCGGATCGTCAGAGGTTTTGGCGATGACGATCAGGTGCTTTGCCCCTTCGGCGCCGGTAATGAAATGCTTACGCCCGCGGATTACCCATTTATCGCCCTTCTTTTCGGCGGTCGTCAGCATCATTGAAGGATCAGAACCACCCCCTGGGTGAGGTTCGGTCATGGCGAAGGCCGAACGGGCTTCTCCGTCGACAAGCGGCTGTAGCCATTTTTGTTTCATGTCCTCGTTAGGCAACACCTTTTCCAGCACCATCATGGTGCCATCATCCGGGGCCATGGAATTAAAGGCCAGTGGGCCGAATGGCGAGCGCGACATTTCCTCATAACAAGCGGCCATGCCAACGAGGCCCAATTCCTGACCACCCCGGGCTTTTGGCATTTGCAAACACCACAGTCCTTGTGCGCGGGCCTTTTCCCGAAGCACCCTGACCGGCCCCTCAAGCAGCATTTCGTGCTCATCGAAATTTTCAGAATCACCCTCAAGCGGTATCACGTGGGTTGCAACAAAGTCGCGAATGCGAATACGGAAGTCCTCAATCTCGGGTGACAGGCTGAAATCCATGATCTGTGTTTCCTTTAAAGAGAACTGACGAGGTGGCCGCCATCTACAGCAATGACCGCCCCGTTGATAAATTTAGAACCATCACTGGCCAGCAGCAGCAAAGCCCCGTCCAGATCATCAGGTTCGCCGAATCGACCCTGGGGAATGCGCTTCAGCAAGCGAAGCCCGCCCTCGCTTTGCAAAAAATCCCTGTTGATGTCCGTCTTGATGTATCCCGGGGCCAGGGCATTAACCCGGATTCCCTTGCCGGCGAGTTCAAGGGCCATGGCCTTGGTCATTTGAACAAGACCGGCTTTGGAAACCGCGTAAGGCATGACCCCGCTCCCGACCCGTTCACCCAAAATGGACGCAATATTGATAATGCTACCCGAAGCATCACGCTCCCTCATTTGGCTTGCAACGGCCGCGGCGACCATCCAGGCACCACGCAGGTTCGTTTCCATGACATCATCCCAGTCCGCACCCTGCCAATCCAGAACCCGTTTGGATGAAGCTATACCGGCGTTATTAACCAGAATATCAATGGCGCCACTGGCCTGGGTAGCGGCGGCTATACTGGCCTCGTCTTTGACATCCAGCGACACAGCCAGGGCTTCGTCGCCACTGGAAGTGATGATGTCCACTGTTTGGGCCAGTTTGTCCATATTGCGCGCCGCTGCGACAACCCGTGCACCGGACGCGGCAAGAAGAATAGAAAAATGTCGCCCAAGGCCACCCGAAGCGCCGGTTACCAATGCGGTGCGGCCGCTTAAATCGGCCGAGAGTTTTCCTGTCATTGGTCTGTATCCTGTAAAACGATTTTGCCGATGGAGCGGCGTGATTTCATAGTATTCATGGCTTCACTGGCAGCGTCCAGATTGAAAGTCATAACAGCAAGCGGATTGAGACGTCCCTGCTCTATCCAGTCGAGAATTTCCTTAAATGACCGGGTCACACTGTCCGGGGCAAATTTACGGTGCGCACCCCAATAAAAGCCAATGGCCGTAACGTTCTTGACCATCAGGATATTAGCGGGGATTTGCGGCACGTTACCACCGGCAAAGCCAACCACCAGAATTCGTGCGCCGGGTGCTGCCGAACGCAGGGAAGCATCAAAGGAAGAGCCCCCGACAGGATCGAAATAAACATCGCCACCACCGGGCAACAACGCCTTGATCTGATCCTTTACATCACCATCCTTGTAATCAATAACATGATCGGCGCCTTGCTTAAGTACAGCGGTTATTTTATCAGCCCCCGATGACACGGCAATGACGTTCGCGCCAATTGCCTTACCCACATCGATAGCGGCCAGGCCGACACCCCCGGAAGCGCCATGGACGATCAGTGACTCCCCTTCCCCAAGCCGAGCCTTGTCGACAAGCGCCATGTGGGCGGTGCCGTATGCGATGGGAATGGCAGCGGCTGCGGTGAAGGACATGGTATCAGGAATAGCCATTACATCCTTTGTATGGGCGACAGCATATTCAGCAAAGCCACCCCAGTTCAGCACCGCCATGACCCGCTCGCCGGTTTCCATGATTTCACCTGCGACCTCAAGGCCGGGACTGAAAGGAAACGGTGGTTTTTCCTGATAGGTGCCGCCAACCATCAGGATATCTGCGAAATTAAGGGCTGCGGCGCGAACCCGGATTTTCACCTGATCCGGCCCGGGTTCGGGATTAACGGCCTCGCCAACGCTTAAACTGTCGGGTTCTCCCCATTGATGACAAAGGACGGCGCGCATTTTCAAATTTCCATTTATTCTCAAGAGTGTTAATGCTCAATCATAAAGCAAAATGGGAGAACGAAAAGTGGTGGATCAAGAGAATATTTTTGAGAAAGGCCTCGAGCAGCGCCCGGCCAATTTTCGTCCCCTGTCGCCGATCAGTTTTCTTGACTGGTCAGCCCACGTTTACCCCGATAAAACCGCCGTCATTCATGGACCACACCGCTATACCTGGTCCCAGTTCAATGAACGCTGCAAACGTCTTGCCAGCACCCTGAACAAGCGTGGCGTCGGTCTTGGTGATTGCGTATCCGTGATGTCCCCCAACGCCCCGGCCATGCTTGAAGCCCATTACGGGGTGCCCATGAGCGGGGCTGTCCTCAACGCCCTTAATTTCCGTCTCGATGGGCCAACTATCGCTTTTATTCTTGAGCACGGTGAAGCGAAGGTTCTGCTGACGGACCGGGAATTCTCTCCCGTTATCAAGGAAGCCCTGTCGCTCTTAAAAAAACCGGTCACGGTTATCGATATTGACGACCCGCTTGCCGAAGGTGGCGAGCTTATTGGTGAAATGGATTACGAGACTTTCCTTAAGGAAGGCGACCCGGAATTTGAATGGCAACCGCCTGACGATGAATGGCAGGCCATTGCCCTGAATTACACATCAGGAACAACAGGCAATCCCAAGGGTGTCGTCTATCATCATCGCGGGGCTTTCCTTAACGCCATGGGCAATGCTTTGGTGATCGGCTTAAACCATCGATCCGTCTATTTGTGGACCCTGCCCATGTTCCACTGTAACGGCTGGTCCTATACCTGGGCGGTGACGTCCGTTGGCGGCACCCATGTTTGCCTGCGCCAGACTGATCCTGCCAAAATCTTCCCGGCTATTAAAGATCATAACGTTACCCACATGTGCGGTGCCCCCATTGTCCTTAACATGATGGCCCATGCCCCGGACGAACAAAAAGTCGCCTTTCAACAAAACGTCGTGGTCGCCACTGGCGGGGCGGCGCCACCAAGCGCGGTCATCGCGACAATGGAAAAGATGGGGTTCACGGTGTCCCATCAATATGGCCTGACCGAATCTTATGGCCCATCGACTCTGTGTGCCTGGCAAGATGAATGGGCCGATATGGATATGGAACAAAGGGCGGCAAAAATGTCCCGTCAGGGCGTGCGTTTTCCAACCCTGTTTGCCCAAAGCGTGCTCAACCCCGATACCATGGAGCCGGTTCCAGGTGACGGGGAAACCATTGGCGAGTTGATGCTTTGCTCCAACACGGTGATGAAGGGCTATCTTAAAAACCCGACCGCAACGCAAGCCGCCTTTGCCGGTGGCTGGTTTCATACCGGCGATCTGGGCGTCATGCACAGCGATGGCTATGTGGAAATCAAGGACCGCTCCAAGGACATCATTATTTCAGGTGGAGAAAACATCTCGTCCCTTGAAATCGAGGACTGCCTGTATAAACACGAGCACATCATGGAGGCCGCCGTTGTCGCCATGAGTGATGAGAAATGGGGAGAAACCCCCTGCGCCTTCGTCACCCCGACACCGGGCAGTGAAGACACTTTAAGCGAAAGCGATGTCATCGACTGGTGCCACAACAACATGGCCCATTTCAAAACACCAACCAGGGTGGTGTTTGGGCCACTGCCAAAAACATCGACAGGTAAAATCCAGAAATACGTGCTGCGCGATCAGGCTAATGGCGTCATCAAGTGAATGCCTTCGCTGATTAATGAAACGGAGATTGTCTCTCCGGCCTTAAGATTGCGCTGCTTTGCTTCCAGCACAGGAACCGACATGAACAAGGGATGGCTTGAAGCTTCCTTGATCGTGACGGACACGGTCACCATGTCACCAAGCCTGACAATTCCCGACACCACACCCGAAACAACATTTTCATCGTCAAACACCACGCCCACATGCGAGGTAGGGATCACCCAGTCAACGACCTTGCCGACCTGGAAGTCGGGCTGGTAGCTGGCCGACAGGGTAAAATCACCCCATGAAATGGTGGTTATTCCCATATCCGCCTCATGGCCGATGACCGTTCCCTGAAAAATATTTTTTTGATCGACAAGCCGTGCAACTTCCTTATTTGCAGGCTTGGCCAGCACATCAAACGGCGGGCCGCTTTGCAAGGTCCGACCATGACGAAGAATACACAAGCGATCAGCCAACATGGTTGCTTCATCCAGGTCATGGGTAACCAGAACCATCGGCATACCAAATTGCTGACGCAACTCCACCAGTTCCCTGTAAAGCCTTTGCCGGGTCGCCTGATCGACCGCTGAGAAAGGTTCATCAAGCAGCAATACCTTTGGATCGCGGGCCAGGGCGCGGGCAACGGCGACCCGTTGTTGTTGACCACCGGACAAGGCGGCAGGCTTGCGCTCACCAAGTCCTGACAGGTGAACAAGGGTCAGCAGTTCTTTGGCCCGGCCCGAACGTTCAGAAGAAGCCACATGGCCAAGTCCCTCGATAATGTTCTCACGGGCGTTCAAATGGGGAAACAGGGCGTAGTTTTGAAAGACCATGCCGACGTGGCGTTGGCGGGTCGAGACATCAACGCCCTTGTCCGTATCAAGCCAGATATCACCATTGCAATGAATAACACCCTGACGCGGCTTGTTGAGCCCGGCGATGGTACGCAGAATTGTTGATTTGCCACTGCCGGACGGGCCAACAAGGGCCAAAAGCTCTCCTGGCTGGCAACTGATTTGGGCATCCAGCGGAATATTGCCATCATCTATCAGGTTGACGTTCAGTCCTGCGCTATCAGTCATGGCGACATCAGTCATGGCGACGCCCCACAAATGATGCGCTCAGGTAGGTGGCACTGATGGCGACCATGGAAATCAACAGCAAGACAACCGACATCAACCCGGCTGAGGCGTTATCGAATATCTGCACCCGGTCATAAATGGCAATGGCGATGGTTTGGGTTTCGCCGGGTATATTGCCGCCAACCATCAAGACGATGCCAAACTCACCTATGGTATGGGCAAAGGTCAGCACCAGGGCCGACAGGATGCCGGGCCAGGCCAGCGGCAGTTCAATGCGCCATAGGATACGTGCCCGTGACATACCGCAACAGGCCGCCGCCTCGCGAACCTCAGCAGAAATTCCCTCAAAGGCGCGCTGCATGGGTTGAATGGCGAACGGCAAATTAAAAATCACCGACGCAACGACCAATCCGTCGAAAGAAAAGGCCAGCGAGTGCCCGACCAGCGACTGGTAAAACTGTCCAAAGGGCGAGGTGGCGCTGAATGCGACAAGCATATAAAAGCCAAGCACCGTGGGTGGCAAAACCAAAGGCAGGGCCAGCCCGGCCTCGACAAAGACCTTGCCCCTGAATGTGCGCCAGGCCAGAAATCGTCCGACCAGGATGCCGATGGGCAGTAACAGCACCGTCGTCCATGCTGCCAGTTTCAAAGAGAGTTCAAGGGCCATCCAGTTCATTGCACAGTGAACCCGTACTTGCGGAAGATGGCAACGGCTTTGCTCTCACCTAAATAAGCGTAAAACCGTCTTGTTGTTTCTCCGGCCCGGGCCAGCAACACCATACGCTGGGCAATCGGTTGGTGCCACGAGGCGGGGATCAACTGGTGATCGCCGTTATCCTTAAAAGGTGAGGCCAGCGCCTGTGCGTAGGCAATGATGCCGCCAAGCGTCGACCCCGAAAGAATAAACTGGGCTGTCTGGGAAATGTTTTCGCCGTAAATCAGGCGGGGCCGGACAGCTTGCCAAAGGCCAGCATGTTCAAGGGCCTGTTTTGCTGCCCGCCCGTAAGGGGCAAGGTCGGGATTGGCGATCGCAAAACGTTGCGCCGTTTGTTTGTTTAATATTCCGCCATAGTCCGCAGGAAACGCCATTTGTTGTAAAGGTGACCCCTTAGGTGCGTAGACGGCTATTCTGCCCACCGCATATATTTTCCCCTGATCAACGCTGGCCCCTGCCTCTGATACACGAAAGACATAGCCTTCATCGGCAGACATAAACATCTCGAACGGCGCACCCTGAATAATTTGCCGCGCCAGATTGCCTGATGATCCGAAGGAGAAGCGAACACTCATACCACTCTCATCATGAAAAGAGCGCGCCACTTCCTCGATCACAAAACGCAGGTTCGAGGCGACAGCGATAATGGGACCGGATTGTGCCGATACCGGGCCATGGCAAAGCACGGCCAGCAGAAGACCAAAAATGGCTCCTTTGAGCCGATATACAGGATTCGTTTTACCCATCATCCGCCAATCATTGAATTAATGATAAAACCATGCAAGCTTTCCCTAGTTTCATTATCCGGAGCTTCCCATGGTCACGCCAAAATTCCTTAAATTCGATACCCTTTCCCTACATGCAGGTCAGCAGCCTGACCCGACAACAGGCGCAAGGGCGGTGCCAATATACCAAACCACATCCTATATGTTCGATGATACGGATCATGCTGCAGCCCTTTATAACCTTGAACGCCCCGGCCATATCTACACCCGCCTGACCAATCCGACAGTCGCGGTGCTGGAGGAACGGGTTGCCGCCCTTGAAGGCGGTGTCGGCGCTATTTGCACCGCCAGCGGCATGGCGGCTATTTTTCTGGCCATTGCCACCTTGATGAACGAGGGCGACCATATTGTTTCATCGGGATCGCTTTACGGCGGCACACATAACCTTTTCAGTTTCACCCTGCCCCGTTTTGGCATCACCACCACTTTTGTCGATGTTCGTGACCCGGACGCCTTCAAGAAAGCCATCAGACCGGAAACCAAACTGTTATTCGGGGAAACTCTGGGCAACCCGGGTATTGATGTCATGAACCTGCCGGCCATCGCAGACATCGGCCACGAGGCCGGCATCCCCCTGATGGTCGACGCCACATTCACCACACCGTACCTGATGAAAACTTTTGATTACGGCGCTGATCTTGCCATGCACTCCCTGACCAAATTTCTGGGCGGGCACGGCATCGCCATTGGCGGGGCGATTGTCGATAGTGGCAAATTCGACTGGAAGGCATCGGGCAAATTTCCAAATTTAAGCGAACCGTATGCCGGCTATCACGATCTTAATTTTGCCGACGAATTCGGCACCCAGGCCTTCCTGATGCGGGCCCGTTCCGAAGGAATGATGAACTTCGGCGCCTGCATGAGCCCGGCCAACGCCTTCCATATCCTGCAAGGGGTCGAAACCCTGCCCCTGCGAATGCAAAAGCATGTTTCCAACGCCCAGACCATTGCCGAATTCCTGGAAAACTCTGATGAAGTGGAATGGGTCAACTATCCGGGACTGAAATCCCACACTGATTATAAACTGGCCCGTAAGCTCCTGCCCAAAGGGTGCGGCGCTGTCCTCAGCTTTGGCTTGAAAGGCGGCCGTAGCGCCGGTAGCAAGTTTATCGAATCCGTCAAACTGGCCTCCCACCTTGCCAATATTGGGGATGCCAAGACTTTGGTGATCCACCCGGCCAGCACAACCCATCAGCAGATGACAGCCGAGGCCCTTGCCACTGCGGGAATTGGTGAAGGCATGGTTCGTCTTTCTGTTGGCCTTGAAGACAGCGGTGATCTTATCGACGATTTGAAACAGGCATTACGCGCCTCTCAGAAGGTTTAGAAAATGGATATCGTCGTTGATGGCCTGAAAGCCCATGTTGCAACGGGCGGGCGCGACCCGGTCGCCGAAGAACCTGTCGTTATCCTGATCCACGGATCAGGCATGGACCGCACCGTCTGGCAATTTCAGTCCCGCAATATCGCATTTCGCGGAATCAGGGTTCTGGCTGTTGATCTGCCCGGTCATGGCAAATCCGAAGGCAAGCCACCTGAAACCATCGCCGGTATGGCCGATTGGCTAAACCGTTTTATGGATGCAGCTGATGTTAAACAGGCAATCCTGATCGGTCATTCCATGGGTTCACTCATTGCCCTTGATATGGCCGCCCGTTATCCAGAGCGGGTCGAAAAACTGGTCCTTATGGGAGTCGCCGAGACCATGCCCGTTCATCCGGACTTGCTTGAAGCGGCCCGGCAAGACCTGCCCCTCGCTCCTGAACTCATTATCTATTGGGGACTGGGCGAGAAAGCGCGGGTTGGCGGTCACCCCGAGCCGGGGCTTTGGATTCACGGTGCCAATGAGACATTACTGAAGCTGTCCGCATCCGGAATTCTGGCCAGTGATCTTAACGCCTGCAACATTTACACGGATGCTGCGGCAATGGCCAAAAAGGTCAAATGCCCGACCCAGTTCGTGCTGGGTCGCAACGACCAGATGACGCCTTTGAAAAAAGGCCAGGCGCTTGCTGAAATGGTCAACGACAGTCACGTCGTGGTCATTGAGCGCAGCGGCCACATGATGATGGCCGAGCGCCCCAATCAGATCTACGACGCCTTGAAGGGATTTGTCTTTTAGGGCTTACCCAACAACGCCTCTGCCTGCTCAAGGTCTTCGGGGCGGTTGATGTTGAAGAACGGGTCGTTGGGACTTACTGACCAGTCAACGTGAACGATGTTGTAGCGGCTCGTCCAGCGGTCAATTTTACGCATTTCCTCATCCTCCATTGCCCTGCGTAAATCACCGGCAAGACGGACAGGCCACAAAGCGAAAACCGGATGAGTGCGCTCGTTTGAGCGGGCGCAGGCCATGTCAGCGCCTTGCGTGTTGGTCTCATCGAGCAGACGCGCTACCAGATCGGCCGGAAAGAACGGCGCGTCGGTCGGGAAGGTCACCACCCACCTCGCGTCAGGAATATGATCGCGGGCCCACTCAAGACCCGTCAGAACACCAGCCAAAGGGCCAGCGAAACCTTCGATGACATCGGCGACAACAGGCAAGTCAAAATCATTGAAACGGGACGGTTCCCCGGCAGCATTGATAATCAGGGGACCGACTTGCGGCACAGCTGCGTCAATACTGTAGGCCAGCAAAGAGCGACCGCCCAATTGTTGCAGGCATTTATCACCGCCACCCATGCGGCGCGCCATCCCCCCGGCGAGCAGAACACCAACCACATCAGCCACTTCAGGAATCCTCATCTGACGGATCAAGGTCACTGACAATCCGATGTTGGCCAGCCAGGGCAACAAAGCGCTGTCCACGGGCCCGGCCGATCAGGGTCAGGCCGACCTGTTTGGCAAGCTCAACCCCCCAGGCCGTAAAACCGGAACGTGAAACCACAATGGGGATACCCATCTGTACGCTCTTGATGACCATTTCACTGGTCAGCCTGCCGGTGGTGTAGAAAATCTTGTCAGCGCCGCTCATTTCATTTTGGTACATGTAACCGGCGATTTTATCGACTGCGTTATGGCGACCGACATCTTCCATATACAAAAGCGGCCGGTCCTCATGGGCCAGCACACAGCCGTGGATGGCCCCGGCCTCAAGATACAGGCTTGGCGTCGTGTTGATCTTTTTGACCAGGGTCGCCAGCCACGAGGTTTTAATAATATGGCCATCGGGCAAGGAAATGGTTTCAAATTTTTCCATGACATCGCCAAAGACCGTACCTTGAGCGCAGCCCGACGTCAGGGTTTTCTTTTTCACCTTCTCCTCGAAGGTGGTCTTCATGGCGGTGCGGACGACGACGGTTTCGATATCGGCGTCGTAATCAATGCTGGTGATGTGATCATCTTCGTGGATCATGTTCTGATTAAGCAGATACCCCAACGCCAGAAATTCCGGATAATCGCCAATCGTCATCATGGTGACGATTTCCTGGCCATTGAGAAACAGGGTCAGCGGACGCTCAACAGTCACCGAAGTAACAATTTCCTGGCCCGCGTGGTCAACGCCTTCAACGCGCCGGGTCAAGCGCGGATCATCGGGATTCGGGGCGATCAGATAGTCCGTTTTCATCACTTATATATTCAGTTCAAAGGTAAACTTATCAAGTGTAATATTTAGCAGTTGCACAGCCGGTCCAATTGACAACAATCAGGCCATGAGCAAGGCCGAGAACTACTTTACCAGACTGCCGCTGTTTTACGGCTGGATTATTATCGCTGTCGCCTTTGTTACCATGGCTATCGCGGTTAATGCCCGAACGTCCTTTTCGCTGCTGTTTCCGGCCATTCTAGCCGAATTTCACTGGGACAGAAGCGTCATTGCCGGGGCCTTTTCCATCGGTTTTGTCGCTTCAGGACTTTTTACGCCGGTTGTTGGCATGATAATGGACCGCTGGGGACCACGGGTCGTCATCCCCATGGGTGCTACTATGGTTATTGCGGGTCTTTTAGGGGCTACTGCCGTCACCAACCCGCTTGGCGTCTACGCAACGCTGGGGGTTCTCGTCATCAGTGGCTCCATCGCCATGAGCTATATTTCCCATTCCATGTTTCTGCCCAACTGGTTTGTCAGAAAACGCGGACTGGCTATCGGCATCGCCTTTTCAGGCGTTGGTTTCGGTTCGATTACCCTGCTGCCGTGGTTCCAAAATGTCATCAACACTGAAGGCTGGCGACAGGCCTGTATTATCATCGCCGCGAGTGTTGTCATCATCATCCCGCTAGCCGCATACTTTCAGCGCAGATCACCTGCCGATCTTGGGCTCAAGCCCGATGGCGACGGCGCTATCTCTGACACGGATTCACACAAAGCAATTGATCCCATTGTTGACAGGAAATGGGCCGAAACCGACTGGACCTTGAAACTGGCTATGAAGACAGCCCGATTCTGGTGGATTTTTGGCGCTTATTTCTGCGCCCTGTTCGTCTGGTATGCGGTGCTTGTTCATCAGACGATCTATCTGATCGAAAGCGGTTTTAATAGCGCCATCGCTGCCACGGCACTGGGGTTGGTTGGATTATTTGGAATCGCCGGGCAAATTGGTATCGGCGCCATATCAGACCGTATTGGACGTGAATGGGCGTGGACACTGTCATTATCGGGCTACATCGCCTGTTACGCGACGCTGATCGCGATTGCCACTACGCCTTCAACATTTTTGCTTTACCTGATGGTCATCATGCAGGGCTTACTGGGTTTCGGACTGGCATCCATTTACGGGGCGGTCAGCGTCGAAATTTTCGGCGGTCGACGTTTTGCCACCATTTTTGCCGTCACCGGACTTGGCGGAAATTTTGGCGCCGGGGTGGGGCCGTGGTTGACCGGATATATTTTCGATAGCACCGGCAGTTACCACTACGCCTTCCTGCTTTGTATTGCCGTAGCGCTGACGTCAATATTTTGTATCTGGATGGCCAGCCCGGGAAAAATCAGACTGGTATCGGGGCAAGCAGCCAGGCAAAGGGCTTAAAGTTCCTGTAATTCCTCAATACCGGCGATTGAACGGATTTGCTGCATGACTTCAGGGGTTATCGCAAAACCACCTTTTAATTTTACGTCAACCCGCTCACCCGTATCCAAAAGGGCAACCACCCGAACCTCCCCCTGCCCGCGCCCACTGTTGGCGTCTTTGAGGGCTTCCTTGATGGCGGCCAGCGGTGCTTCGGAACTGATCGTTACCTGCAAGCCGCTTTGCGCCTTGGCTGCAACCTTATCAAGCGGTTCGGCGGAATTAGCAGTAAAGCGTGGCGTTTCGCCTTCAAACTGCACTGACGCCTTGATGAACAGGGAATTTCCCACCTCGAACAATGCCCGCGCCACCGACAACAGTTCGGAAAACGCCATAATTTCGTAAATGCCTGAAGCATCGGAAAGCTGGATGAAGGCGTAGCGATTTCCCTTGCCTGATGTGCGTTCTTTCATACCAATCACGGTTCCAGCCATTTTGACGGGTCCCGGATGGCCACTCCGTATGATATCGGCAGAGGACCGTACTTTTAGATTGTCCAGGGTTTTGCCGTAGGCATCAAGCGGGTGGCCCGACAGGTAAAAGCCGACGGCATCAAATTCTTCCTTCATGCGGTCGATGGGTGACCAGTCAGGAACGTCCCTAAGGGTGATCGTCGGCATGGGTGCGGCGTCCCCCCCGAACAGACCAATCTGGTTGCTGTCACGGTCCTGGGCGGCGGCGTTAGCCTGTGCCATGATCGTTTCGATGCCAGAGAAAACCTTACGCCTGTTGCCATCAAGACGATCAAAGGCCCCTGCCCTGACCAAATTTTCCATCAGTCGTTTATTGACGGCTTTGGAATCAACCCGTTCGGCAAAATCAGCAATATCTTTATACGGTCCGTTAAGCGTTCGCTCGTTTACCAGCAACTGCATGGCTGCGTCGCCGACATTCTTGACGGCAGCCAAGGCGTAACGAACCCCGGCCTTGCCGTCCTTATCATCCTCAACCCGGAAATCGGCGGCGGAAGCATTGACGTCAGGGCCGAGAACCTGAAATTCCAGACGATGCAGTTCCTGCCGGAACAAATTCAGTTTGTCCGTATTGTTAATATCCAGGGTCATCGAGGCGGCGAGGAATTCAACCGGGTAGTTCGCCTTGAAATAAGCCGTCTGATAGGCGACCAGTGCGTAAGCTGCGGCATGTGACTTGTTAAAGCCGTAACCTGCGAACATGTTGACCTGATCGAAAATTTGCGATGCCTTGGCCTCTGGCACCCCTTTGGCCTTGGCCCCATCAACAAAAACCTGGCGTTGTTCATCCATTTCAGACTGGATTTTCTTACCCATGGCCCGGCGCAGAAGGTCAGCACCACCAAGGGTGTAGCCCGACAGCTCCTGGGCCACCTGCATCACCTGTTCCTGATAAATCATGATGCCGAAGGTTTCTTTAAGAATCCCCTCAAGTGTCGGATACAGGTAATCAGGTTTTTCTTCGCCGTGCTTCCTGGCGATGTAGCTTGGAATATTTTCCATGGGGCCGGGACGATAAAGGGCGACGACAGCGATAATATCCTCGAAGGTGTCGGGCTTCAGTTTCCTGAGCACATCGCGCATCCCCGTACTTTCCAACTGGAACACACCTGTTGTCTCGCCGCGGCTCATCATCTGGAAGGATTTTTCGTCATCAAGGGGAATGCTTGAAAGATCAACCTCGATCCCCCGCTCGCCGATCAACTCAATGGCCTTGGCCAGAACGGTCAGGGTTTTTAAGCCTAAAAAGTCAAATTTAACAAGGCCTGCCGACTCAACGTATTTCATGTTAAAGCCGGTCACCGGCATGTCGGACCGGGGATCACGATACAGCGGGATTAATTGATCAAGCGGTCGGTCCCCGATGACGACACCGGCGGCGTGGGTCGATGCATGACGGTAGAGGCCTTCAAGCTGCAGGCCAATATCGGTCAACCGTTTAACCGCATCATCGGCCCTGATTTCCTCACTGAATTGCGGCTCAAGTTCAATGGCTTCGCCCAATGTGGTCGGGCTGGCCGGATTGTTCGGGACCAGTTTGCAAATACGGTCGACCTGGCCATAAGGCATTTCCTGAACCCGGCCGACATCGCGCAGAACGGCGCGCGCTTGCAGTTTTCCGAAGGTGATGATCTGGGCAACCCGGTCGCGGCCGTATTTTTCCTGCACATAACGGATAACCTCATCACGGCGATCCTGGCAAAAATCGATATCGAAGTCAGGCATGGACACACGTTCCGGATTAAGGAAACGTTCAAACAGCAAACCCCAGCGCAGCGGATCCAGATCGGTAATGGTCAAGGCCCAGGCGACAACAGAACCGGCGCCCGAGCCACGGCCGGGACCAACCGGGATGTTATGGTGTTTTGACCAGTAAATGAAATCGTGAACGATCAGGAAATACCCGGGAAATCCCATCTCGATAATCACGCCAAGTTCGTACTCAAGACGTTCAAGATAAGGCTTGGCCGCCTTTTCCTTTTCCGCCTCGCTCATCGCTTCGGTGAATACCTGGTTTTCCAGACGTTCGTGCAAGCCCTCAGCCGAAAGGGCGCGCAGTTCATCTTCCTCGCTTTTGCCTTCCCCACAATCAAAGGGCGGCAGAATCGGATCAATGGTTTCTATCTTGCTGGCGCAACGCCGGGCGATGACGAGGGTGTTGTCGATGGCCTCCGGCAAGTCGGCGAAAAGGGTGCGCATTTCCTCGGCTGATTTGAAATAATGCTGGCGGGTCAGGCGACGACGCTCGGCCTGTGACACATAGGCCCCGGCGGCAATACAGATCAGGGCGTCGTGGGCATCGTACATATCGGGGCTTGCGAAAAAAGCCTCGTTGGTGGCGACCAGTGGCAGATCATGCTTGTAAGCCAAGTCGATGAACTTCTCTTCCGTCAGTTTTTCCCCGTCCTGACCGTGGCGCATGATTTCCACGTACAATTGGCCAGGAAATGCCTCTTTAAGGGCCAAAAGAAGCGTTTCGGCGGCTGCGTCCTGACCACCAGCCAGAAGATGGCCAACGGGCCCTGCCGGACCACCGGTCAAGGCGATCAATCCGGCCCCATGAACCATTAATTGGGCCAGGGTGACGGACGGCTGGTCGGGTTTATCATCACCATCCCCCTGCCCCAAATAGGCAAGGCTCAGAAGTTTTAAAAGATTGCGGTAGCCTTGGTCATTCTGAACCAGCAGAACGACAGGATCGCTCGCCTCATAAACCACTTGTCCCGGGCTACCGGACTTGCCTTCACGAAGCACGGCAAGCTGGCAACCGATGATCGGCTGGACCCCCTGTTCTACGCAGGCCGCTGAAAACTCAAGGCCACCAAAAAGATTGTTGGTATCGGTGATGGCCACCGCTGGCATCCGCATCTGCCGACACTCTTTGGCCAGTTCCTTGATGCGTATGGCCCCTTCTGACAGGGAATAGGCCGTATGCACCCGTAAATGGACGAAATCGGCATGCTGGTGTGAGGAGTCGCTCATAACCAGAAGGATTCCATAAGCGCCAACAAGTTGCACCAAGAAGTTATCCCCAGTCTCGTCAATGAGGCTCGATTACTCTAAAACCAAGATCATGAAGGACTGGCATGTATATGTTCTGCGAAACCCCAAAGGCATCCTGTATACCGGGATTTCCAAGGATACGGGGCGCCGCATTGACGAACACAACAACGGCACCGGGGCGAAATTCACCCGCGGGCGCGGTCCCTGGACCATGGCCTACAGCGAAGGCCCGTTTGAACACGGCGAAGCCCTGCGCCGGGAAATTGCCCTTAAGAAAGACACAAAACTCAAGGCGCAGTTGAAAACTATCTCTGATTGACACATCTTAGTCTGAAGGAGCTCCTTCAATGTCGGCAACAATACCTCTTACTGGTCTTCGCGCGCTGATCGGCCTACTCGTTGCCGTGATCATACTAACAGGCTGCCAGCGACCGCCCTACAGCCGGGAGGACAGCTTTGCGGTAACGTCAGAGCTATTTTCAGCTGATGATTTTGAACACACACGGGTCCGGAACGGCACCGGTAAAATGGAAGTCCTTCACGCAGTCACGGCCAATCATGAGGTTTCTGTCTTGTTTGTTGAAGCATCCGGGATTGGCGTTATCAGTGACGCCGCCATATTTCCACGATTAATCATGAAGGGTTGGAAGGCGCTACAAAGCAAGGAGATCAATTTCGGCATTAAGAGTCAGGCCGTGACGCCAGGGGGCACGGTAGATTTTGAGCGTTTTTCTTATCAGGCCAATACATGTTTTTCTTTCCACAGCGTGTACCAACCATCTGGTTCTGATACTCTGAGCAGGCATTCAAAACTGGTTGCCGGATACTATTGCCACACCATTGCGTCCACTATGAGCGATGCCGCCGTCGCCAGATTCCTAAGTTCCATTACGGTGCCGAAATTCAACTCCGTGGAATTGCCGGGTGAACTCTCGTCAAACGTCTATTACGAACCGGTTCAAGCCTTAAAGACAAGATCAGTACACACCAAACGGAATTAATCATGAATATCCAGTTTTCATCAATATTAATCAGCTCCTGTATTCTCCTTGCCGGTTGCCAGGAAACAATAAGAAAGGACTATCAACCGTTTCAGGTTTCCCCGGACATTATCGGTGAGACCGCTGTTGAGAGAACCATCTCGCGAAACGGCTATAGGCAGGTCGAGGTTCTTTCCGCAAAAAGCCAAAAGGGCCTGCTATCCGCTGCCTTGATTACAACCAACGAAATGGGGGTAATTTCCGTGGAAGGTGAGGCAAAAAGATTAACCCTTAAGGCCTGGACCGCCCTGAAAGGTAAACAACTGACCTACGGTAGAAATGCCATAATTGACACCTCAAAAGGTGATACCCGGTACGAATATTTTTCGGTTGAAGGAAATAGCTGTTTCCATTTTCACAAACTAAGCCATCAATCAAGTAATGACAGTATGGGTCGATACCGCCAACTTTTAGCTGGTTATGTGTGTCATCAAGCAGGGCCGGAATTTGCTGAAGAAAAAGTGTCGCATTTTCTCCAGGGCATCACAGTTCCCCCCGTCCATGCTGTTCAATACGTGGAAAACGCCACACCCGTGACCATTTTCCAACCGCTCAGGCCTGTCTATAAGAATAAACTTAGAGAAGGCAATTGCCCTGACTCGACAAACTGTTAAATCAGATGTCCGTCTTCAAGCGTGACAATCCGGTCCATGCGCGATGCCAGTTCCGGGTTATGGGTAGCGATTAAGGCGGCAAGCCCAGCCCCGCGCGCAAGCCGGATCAGCACGTCGAAGACTTCGCCAGCCGTATGGGGATCAAGATTGCCCGTCGGTTCATCGGCCAACAACAATTTTGGCGCGTTGGCCAGTGCGCGACCGATGGCGACCCGTTGCTGCTCGCCCCCCGACAAACGGGCAGGACGGTGCGTGGAACGGTCTGTCAGGCCAAGCCAGTCCAGCATCTCGTTTGAGCGTTTTCGTGCTTCCTTTCGGCTGATGCCGGAAATGATTTGCGGGATGGCGATGTTTTCCATAGCCGTAAATTCCGGCAATAAGTGATGGTACTGATAAACAAAGCCAACATGATGACGGCGTACCAGGGTTCGGCTGTCATCATCCATATCCGCGCAGACATCCCCGGCGATTGAAATTGCACCGCTGTCGGGTTTTTCAAGTAACCCGGCGATGTGCAGCAAAGTCGATTTACCGGCACCACTTGGGCCAACCAGGGCGACGATTTCACCAGCATTCAAATTCAGATCAATGCCCCGCAGGACTTCCAGCCGGTTTTTGCCCTGCACGAATGTCCGCTCGATGCCACTTAAGGAAAGAACATGCTCACTCATATCGCAGGGCCTCCGCAGGGTCGATACGGGCGGCACGCCAGGAAGGATAAAGTGTCGCCAGGAACGACAGACCAAGCCCCATCAGGACAACGGCAAAAACTTCAGCCAGGTCAACAACCGCTGGCAACTGCGACAGGAAGTAAATTTCGGCAGCAAACAGCTCTGTTCCTGTAAGCCCCTGTATCCATTGACGTATTTGTTCAATATTGTTGGCAAATGAGAGCCCGAGAAGAACACCGGAGAAGGTTCCGATAACACCGACGGAAGCGCCGCTAAGGAAGAAAATACGCATGATTGTGCCTCTTGAAGCACCCATGGTGCGCAGGATAGCGATGTCGCGCCCCTTGTCTTTGACCAGCATGATCATCGAGGAAATAATGTTGAAAGCGGCAACCACGATAATCAATGTCAGGATCAGGAACATGACGTTGCGTTCAACCTGAATGGCGTTGAAGAAGCTGGCATTGGCGCGTTGCCAGTCGTGGACACGAATGGATTTATTGGAAAGTGTTCTTATTTCTTCGCCAATTTCCAATGCCCGGTCCGGATGGGTAACCGAGACTTCCAGATTGCTGACCGCATTTGGCAGTTTGAAATAAATCTGAGCCGCCGACAGGTCCATAAAGACGAAGCCTGAATCATATTCATACATGCCCATATCGAACGTTGCGGCGACCTTGTATTTACGCATTCTCGGGATGGTGCCAAAGGCTGTGATGTTGCCTTTTGGTGAAATGAGCGTGACGTCCTGACCAATGCCAACAGCCAGTTTCCTGGCCAATCTTGCGCCAAGAACAACACTGTCCTTATCAAAATTATCAAGGGTGCCCCCCTGAATGTTGTCGGCAATGATCGCCCGCGACCTAAGATCATCAGGGCGAAAACCACGAATGATAGCGCCGCTGGCACCATTTTTTGAGCTGGCCATGACCTGGCCTTCAATAATGGGGGTGACGACAGTTACGCCATCCAGAACACGAATTTTGTCAGCAAAGGCATCGAAATCCGTCAATTTCTCGGATTGCCCGTAAATGCTCAAATGGCCATTGATGCCAAGAATCCGGTTCAGCAATTCCTCGCGAAAACCGTTCATCACCGACATCACGATAATCAGGGTGGCGACGCCAAGGGCAATACCCAATAACGAGAACCAGGCAATGACTGAAATAAACCCTTCCTGACGACGGGCCCTGAGATAGCGCATGGCCATCATCCATTCAAAGGCAGAGAACATACGCTTATTCTAGCCTTTCAGCCGTTCAATGGCCTGTTCAGGTGAAATTTCCTGACGCTCGCCGGTTTTGCGGTTCTTGAATTCTACAATGCCGTCCTTGACCCCTCTCGGGCCGATGACGATTTGCCACGGCAGGCCAATAAGATCCATATCGGCGAACTTGGCACCCGCTTTCTTGTCCCGATCATCGTAAAGAACATCAATTCCGGCCTCGCTCAAAGACCCGTACATATCATCACAGGCTTTCGTGCAGGCATCGTCACCGAATTTCAGGTTAATCAGGCCGACTTTGTACGGGGCCACGCTTTCAGGCCAGATAATACCGTTATCGTCGTGCGAGGCTTCGATGATCGCACCAACCAGACGCGACACGCCAATACCGTATGACCCCATTTCGACAGTGATATCCTGACCTTCAGGACCTGTGACAACAGCTCCCAGCTTTGAAGAATATTTGTCACCGAAATAGAAAATATGGCCGACCTCGATCCCGCGGGCCGTGATCAGATTGTCACCGAGGGCCTTTTCAGCTTCCGGGTCGCGCTTTTCATCGGTCGCCGCATATTGATTGGTGAATTGGTCGACAACCGGCTGCAGGTCGCCGTCAAAATCGACCTCGTAATCGGACCACGACATATCAATGAAATCACGGTGACAAGCAATTTCGCTCTCACCCGTATCGGCCAGGATCAGGAATTCATGGCTCATATCACCACCAATGGGGCCGGTATCAGCGGCCATGGGGATCGCCTTAAGGCCAAATCGTTCGTATGTTTTCAGGTAGGAGACGAACATCTTGTTATAGGACTTGCGCGCCCCTTCCTTATCCAGATCAAAGGAGTACGCGTCCTTCATCAGGAATTCACGGCCACGCATAATGCCGAAACGCGGCCTGACCTCGTCGCGAAACTTCCACTGAATGTGATAGAGCAACTTCGGCACGTCTTTATAGCTGCGAATGGTATTGGCGAAAATTTCGGTGATTTGCTCTTCATTGGTGGGGCCGTACAGCATGTCGCGGTCGTGGCGGTCTGTGATGCGCAGCATTTCTGGTCCATAATCATCATAACGGCCACTTTGACGCCAAAGGTCGGCTGGCTGAATGGTCGGCATCAGCACTTCATGACAATTGATGGCATCTTGCTCTTCGCGGACGATCTTCTCGATTTTACGTAAAACCTTAAGCCCTATCGGCAGCCACGAATAAATTCCGGCGCTGGACTGGCGTATCATCCCGGCACGCAGCATCAGGCGATGAGAGACGATTTGCGCCTCTGACGGCGTTTCCTTCAGGGTCGGCAGAAAGTATGTAGAAAGTCGCATGAATGATGGGCCTTAAAATACTGTGTTAGAGAAGGTGGCCGGACTTTAGAGGAAGTTTGATTAGTCGTCAAAGATGGCGATATCAACATTCATCCATGGCGGTTTTATGGCGGCAATACGGGCATAAGCCGGGCAATCTTCACGGTGGGCGCCGGGCAGATAGCCAAGGCTCATCAGGAATTCGTTGACGATTTCACCGCCGGTAAATTTAAAAGTTTTCTTGAACAGCTTGACCCAGCCGGATTTTGCCATCGGATGATGGGCCTCGATAAACCTGGCAAAGCCTCCATGGCTTTCTCGCAGGGCCTGGATTCGCTTGGCGTTTTCGATGATCGAATTGACTTTCAACTTGTTGCGGATGATACCGGCATCGCCAAGCAGGCGTTCTATATCTTTGTCGCCGTAAGCGGCCACCGTATCAACATCGAAGCCGTCGAACGCCTTATACGTTGTCGGGCGTTTTTTCAGGATCAATTCCCATGACAAACCTGCCTGAAAAATCTCCAGACAAAGCAATTCAAAGAGCAGCGCCTCATCCTGACGCGGAAAGCCGTATTCATCATCATGGTATGAACCGTGAATGGGGTTGTCTTGCGCGTAATCACAATACCAGCTCATGCTTCTTCCAGTTCGATAAGGGTTCCCTGAAAGTCTTTGGGGTGCAGGAACAGAACCGGCTTGCCGTGCGCTCCAATTTTTGGCTCGCCGTCACCCAATACCCGGGCCCCTTCGGAAACCAGATGATCGCGGGCGACCATAATATCGTCGACCTCGAAGCACAGGTGATGGATACCGCCACTAGGGTTTTTATCTAAAAATCCCTTAATGGGAGACTTCTCGCCCAACGGGAACAACAGTTCGATTTTGGAATTGGCCAACTCGACAAACACCACCGTGACACCGTGATCAGGTTCGTCCTGGGGTTCAGACACCTTGGCACCGAGCATTCCGCGGTAGCTGGCGCAGGCGGCATCCAGGTCAGGAACGGCAATGGCGACGTGGTTTAATTTCTCAATCATGGTTATTCCATAAATAAATCAAATCTCGATTAAATGCACCTGAGTGATCGGTTTTTTGTTCAGTTGTTCGCGGAACATGCGCCTGACGGCGATGCGAATGGTTTCGTTGACGGTTTCTTTGCTGTCTTCATCTTTCAAAGCGTTTTTGACGCAAGCAAGCACGGCATCGTGCAAATCCTCATCACCGTCCTCAAAGACCCCGGTTGTCGTCAATACCGGTTCGGCGGCGAGATTGCCCATATTATCGATAACAACGCTAACCACAGCCGTACCGTTCCACAGGGCGCGCTTGCGACCCCGGATCAATTCACCATTAAGCGGCACCACCCTGTTGCCTTCAAGGGCCAGTCTGCCCGAATGAACGTGATCAACGATGCAGGGCTCACCCGGGCCAATACGCATCATCGAGCCGTTTTCACCGACGATGGTATGGCTGACCTGACAATCCAGGGCCAGCCTGGCGTGCTCGGCCATGTGGCGCAGCTCGCCATGAACGGGGATGGCGATCGTCGGTCGCACATGTTGATACATGCGGATTAATTCATCACGGGCCGGATGTCCCGAAACATGAACGAAGTGATCGCGTTCGGTCATCACCTGTACACCCGTACGAACAAGTTGGTTTTGCAGGCGGCCAATGGATGTTTCATTGCCCGGAATGATGCGTGAGGAAAAGATCACCGTGTCGCCTTCCTCAACAGATACCCTTGGATGGCTGCCCCCGGCGATACGCGACAGGGCGGCGCGCGGTTCACCTTGGGAACCAGTGCAAACGATCAGCGTTTTATCGCGCGGCAGGAATCCGGCTTGATCTTCCTCCAGAAAAGCAGGCGTATCCTGAAGACAGCCATTGGCCCGCCCGACTTCCGAAAACCGCCAAAGCGCCCGACCGGCAAGAACCACATCCCGATCGTTGGCGGCGGCAGCGGCGGCGATGGTTTCAAGACGGGCGACGTTTGAGGCAAAGCAGGTGACGACGACGCGGTTTTTCAATGTCGAGATCAAATCCGTCAGGCTTTTCAGAAGATCACCTTCTGAGCCGGATGTTCCGGATGTAAAGACATTGGTCGAATCACAAATGATCGCCAGCGTCCCCTCCTCACCCAGTTGACGCAAGGCATCTTCATCGGAAACCTCACCAACAACCGGGTCCGGGTCGAACTTCCAGTCACCGGTATGCAGGACCGTCCCGACGGGCGTACGAATGGCGATGGCGTTGGGTTCGGGGATGGAATGGGTCAGGGTAATCAGTTCAAGCTCGAACGGGCCGATGGTGAATTTGCCACCAAGCGGGATCGTCGTCACATCGACATCCCCTTCGAGACCCGCTTCGCGCAGCTTATGACCAAGAATGTCGGCGGTGAACGGGGTTGCGTAGATGGGGCATTTTAGACGACGCCACAAATGGGCGACAGCGCCCAGGTGATCTTCATGGGCGTGGGTCAGCACCAGGGCTTCCAGTTGATCCAAGCGCTCTTCGATAAAAGTCGGATCAGGCATCATTACCTCGACCCCGGGGAGCGACCCGTCGCCGAAGGTAATGCCAAGATCAATCATCATCCAACGCTCAGAGCCACGCAGTCCGTAGCCATACAGGTTGAGGTTCATGCCGATCTCGCCAGCACCGCCAAGCGGCAGGAATAGAAGCTCGTCCCGATCTGTCATGGTTTGTTGAGTTGATGAATGGCGTAGAGGCCGCGCAGGGTCAATTCAGCGTCGGCGCATTCAATGCGGTCTGTGGACTGGGCGAAGAGCGGTGCCAGACCACCCGTGGCAATCACTTTCATGGTTGATCCGAATTCTTTTTCAATACGCTGGGCAACGCCTTCAATCATCGAAAGGTAGCCCCAGTAGATGCCTGATTGCATGGCTTCAACCGTGCCCTTGCCAATGACCCGGTCAGGCTTGCAAATTGCCACCCTGGGCAACTTGGCGGCGGCCAAATGCAAGGCTTCCTGCGATAAATTGATTCCGGGTGCGATAACGCCACCTGCGTAATTTCCATCAGCGTCAACCACATCAAAGGTCGTGGCGGTGCCAAAATCGACAATGATCAACGGCCCCCCGTAGCGCTGGTGGGCTGAAATCGCATTGACCAATCTGTCGGCGCCAACTTCCTGCGGCTGGTCGAGAAGAACATCAATACCAAGCTTAACCCCGTCCTCGCCAACGACAAGTGGATCGGCGTTGAAATATGTCCTGCACAGGGTTTTCAGCGCGAACAAGGTGGATGGAACGACCGTTGCGATAATGGCGTTTTCGATAGAGGCGCGATCAATACCCGACAGGGCGAGCAGTTGTATCAGCCAAATGCCGTGTTCATCGGCGGTCCGCTCTGGCGTGCTTGAAGCACGCCATTCACCGAGCACGGTTCCATGCTCGTCAAAAACGGCGAAAACCGTGTTGGTATTTCCTGAATCGATGGCCAGTAACATTGCCAATTCCTAAACGAAGATATCACCAGCGGTGATACGCCGCTCGTCGCCATTGTGCAACAGGATTAACGCCCCATCACGATCAAGGGCCTTAAACTCCCCTATCAGGGTTTCTTTTTCAAGACGTACGGTAATTTCCTTGCCAAACCAGGCGGCGCGGCGCAACCACGCTTTTCTGGTTGGCTGAAAACCAAGTTTTTTCCAGGTCACATAACCGGCCAAAAAACGCAAACAGAAGGTTTCAAGCATCATTTCAACTGTTACGTTCTTGGCCCTTTCGCGGAGCAGAGAGGTTGCCGGAAATTCCACATCTTCGGGGAAACTGGCAATATTCAGCCCCGCCCCGATAATCAACCAATCCATACCGCCCAAGGGAACGGTTTGGGATTCCAGCAAGATCCCCGAAACCTTGCGCCCCTCGACAAGCACGTCGTTAGGCCACTTGCAATTAACGAACGTCCCCTTGGGCAAAACCGATGCGACGGCTTCGGCCATGCCAAGGGCGGCGACAAAACTCAATTGCATGGCCTTGAAGGCATGACAATCGGGCCTTAGTAAAATGGAACAGTAGAGGTTACCGGAATCTGAGGTCCAGCTTCGGCCTCGTCTGCCGCGCCCTGCCGTCTGCTCCCTGGCCCATACGACCGTGCCCTCGGGCGCGCCATCCATGGCCATCCGCTTGGCCTCTTCATTGGTGCTGTCGATACAATCAAGAGAAATCAGTTTGTAAGGGCTTGGAAGACTGGCGCTACCGCTCATTTCGCAAACAAGGCAGCGGCAGCGGCGGAAGCTCCATCAATAATAATGCCGGGGAAGGCAAAGAACAGAACAACAATCATCGCCGTGCCGAAAATTACATACCCCAGATTACGGTCAATGGGGGTATCAAGGGATTCATCAGGCGGGTCAAAATAAACAACCTTGATAATGCGCAAATAATAAAAAGCGCCGACCACACTGCTCATCACACCGATGATCGCCAGCGCGAAGAAACCGGACTCTACCGCGGCAAAGAAAATATAAAGCTTGGAGAAAAAGCCAGCCAACGGCGGGATACCGGCCATGGAGAACATAAAGATGGCAAGAGCAGCAGCAACCATGGGATGGGTTTTTGATAGCCCGGAAAGATCACTGATATTTTCAACCATCCGGCCAGCCCGGCGCATCGTCAGAATGCAAGCGAAGGCACCCATATTCATAAACAGATAAACCGCCATATAGATCATAATGCCACGAACACCCGCCTCGTTGGCGACGACAAGGCCGATCAGGGCGTAACCCACATGACCAATGGAGCTATAGGCCATCATCCGTTTGATGTTGGTTTGGTTAATGGCGGCGAAGGCGCCAAGCAGCATGGAGGCGACGGAAATCAAGACGATGATCTGCTGCCAATGCTGCACCAGATCCCCAAACGGGCCAACCATGACACGAATGAAAAGTGCGATAGCGGCGATCTTGGGGCCGACGGAGAAGAACGCCGTCACAGGTGTCGGTGCGCCCTCATAAACATCGGGTGTCCACATGTGGAAGGGTACGGCGGAAACCTTGAACGACAATCCGGCAAGAATAAAGACAATGCCGACGATCATACCAATGGAGGCATCGGGGCCGTGCTCGGTGGCGAACATGTTGCCGAGAATTTGAAAATCCGTGGTTCCTGAAAACCCGTAAACCAGTGATGAGCCATACAGCAACATGCCGGACGCCACAGCGCCGAGGACAAAGTATTTAAGACCGGCTTCTGTAGAGCGTTCATCATCCCGGTTAAAGGTGGCTATCACGTACAGGGACAGGGACTGCATTTCCAGCCCCAGATACAGCGACATCAAGTTGTTCGCCGAGATCATGATCATCATGCCAAGGGTCGCGAAGACAATAAGGACCGTGTACTCAAAACGGGCGATGCCCTGATTCTCCATGTAGTTGTGTGAAATCGCCAGGGTCAGGGCCGAGGCGAACAGGACCAGGACTTTAAAATAAACCGCAAACGGATCGCTGACAAACATGCCGCTAAAGGTATTGAACGTGCTGCCGGCAACGGTGGCGACAAGCATCATCGCCAACACCAGCGTAATCATGCCAAGCCGGGAAACCAGACGCGCCGTTTTCACTTCGGCGGCGGCGTCACCAGCCTTTTGAAAAACGCCAAGCATCAACAAGGCCATTCCGATAACGGCCACGAAAATTTCGGGAAGCGCCGGGACCATGTTTGGAATTTCATTCATTCCCTTATCTCCCGGCCAGCAAGGCCTGTGAAGCCGCTTGCGCGGTCTCGACCCTGTCGATCAGATTGTTTACCGAGACATGCATGATATCCAGGAACGAGGACGGATAAACCCCCATCCACAGAACCAGCACTCCAAGGGGCGCAAAAATCATGATCTCGCGCTTGCTTAAGTCGGTGATTTTCATCAGGTGCTCTTTGGTCAATTGACCAAATATAATGCGCCTGTACAGATACAGCATATAAACCGCGCCCAGAATTACACCGGTTGACGCCAGTGCGGCGACCCAGGGATTGACCTGAAAAGCGCCTAGCAGGACCAGAAATTCGCCGACAAATCCGCCGGTTCCGGGCAAGCCTACCGATGCCAGCATGAACACCATAAAGGCCAGCGCATAGGCCGGCATTCGGTGAACAAGGCCACCATACATGTCAATTTCGCGCGAATGGATGCGGTCATAGACGACCCCGACGATCAGGAACAGGGCCGCCGAAACAATACCGTGGCTAAGCATCTGATAGATCGCACCCTCGACCCCCTGCACTGTCTGGGTAAAGGTGCCGATGGTGACAAATCCCATATGGGCGACGGATGAATAGGCGATCAGCTTTTTCATGTCTTCCTGGGCCAGGGCGACAAGCGAGGTATAGATCACGGCAATGATGCTAAGGGTATAAATAAGTGGCGTGAAATCCATGGTCGCCAACGGGAACATCGGCAATGAGAAACGCAGGAACCCGTAACCGCCAAATTTTAGCAACACACCGGCAAGAATAACCGAACCGGCCGTCGGCGCTTCAACGTGGGCGTCAGGAAGCCACGTATGAACCGGCCACATGGGCATTTTGACGGCAAAGGAGGCAAAGAAAGCCAGCCACAGCCACGTTTGCATGGTCGCCGGGAAATCGTGTGTCAGCAGCGTCGGGATATCGGCGGTTCCGGCGTCCACATACATAGCCAAAACGGCCACCAGCATCAGGACAGAACCAAGCAAGGTGTACAGAAACAATTTGAACGCCGCGTAAACGCGCCGGGGCCCGCCCCAGACACCAATAATCAGGAACATCGGCAACAAAACTGCTTCAAAGAAAATATAGAAGACGAAAATATCAAGGGCCACGAACATACCGACCATCATGGTTTCCAGAACCAGGAAGGCGATCATGTATTCCTTGACCCGCTCCTGAATCGATTCCCAACTGGCAAGGATACAAATCGGCGTCAACAATGTTGTCAGCAGCACGAACAGCACCGAAATACCGTCAACGCCGACATGGTAGGCAATATTGAAGGTGGGCATCCAGTTCCATTGCTCGACGAACTGGAAATCCGCCGTGGTGCTATCAAAACCCGCCCACAACAACAGGGACAGCAGGAACACCAGAGTAGAAACCCACAGGGCAACGTTGCGGGCATTGCGGTTAATGACCTGTTGATCATCGCCGCGGATGGCGAGGATGAACAGCGCACCCGCCAGGGGGGCGAAAATCAGTAATGAAAGGATGGGGAAATAATTCATAATACTCTTACCCACCCAGCAACAAATACATGGTGATCAAAACGATAATGCCGCCCAGCATGGCGAAAGCGTAGTGGTACAGATATCCGGTCTGCAAACGCGCCACCCGCTTGGCAAGGTTCAGGGTAACGGCCGAAATACCGTCTGGACCAAGCCCGTCAATAAGCGCCCCGTCGCCGGTCTTCCACAGGTTACGACCAATATAGAATGCCGGTCTAACAAACAGGAAGTCATAGGCTTCGTCGAAGTACCATTTGTTATGAACGAAGGTATAAAGCGGCCGGATTTGACCGACAATGAGTGCAGGAATAGCTGGTTTCCACATGTACAGGACATAAGCCAGGCCAATACCTGCAGCGCCGACGCCCAGGGGAAGATACTTGACCCAGAACGGTGCGTGGTGAGCTGCCTCAAGGGCCTGATGGCTATCGAGAACCAAAATCGAACTGCCCCAGAATTCAGCTACTTTTTGGCCGACGAAGTTCTCGTAACCAATGTAACCGGCAAACAAGGCCCCTGCCGCCAGCACGATCAGCGGCACCAACATCACCTTCGGGCTTTCATGAACATGGGCCAGGACGATTTCATCGGCCCTGGATTTTCCATGGAAAGTCATCAGAATTACACGCCATGAATAGAAGGCGGTCAGGAAAGCAGCCAGAATGCCCATCCAGAAAGCGTAGCCACCGGCTGCCGTATGAGCCCCCCATGCGGCTTCCAGAATGATGTCCTTGGAATAGAAACCGGCAAACGGCCAGATACCGGCCAGGGCCAGCGAACCGACCCACATCAGGGCGTAGGTGACCGGGATCATTTTACGGATGCCGCCCATCTTGCGCATGTCCTGCTCGTCAGACATGGCGTGAATGACCGAACCGGCGCCCAGGAACAACAGCGCCTTGAAAAAACCATGAGTCATTAAATGGAAGATACCGGCGGAATATGCCGAAACACCACAAGCGAAGAACATGTAACCAAGCTGGGAGCAGGTCGAATACGCAATCACCCGTTTGATATCGGTTTGGGTGCAGGCGACGGTGGCGGCGAAAATACAGGTCGATGCGCCGACAATGGTAACAACCGTCAAAGCCACTTCGGAATATTCAAACAACGGTGAAAGTCTGGCCACCATGAAGACACCAGCGGTGACCATGGTGGCGGCGTGGATCAGGGCTGAAACCGGGGTTGGGCCTTCCATGGCGTCAGGAAGCCAGGTGTGCAATCCCAACTGAGCCGATTTACCCATGGCGCCTACGAACAACAGCAGACAGGCGACAGTCAGGCCGTGGAACTGACCACCGAAGACGCTGATGGTATCGTTGGCCTTCATGGGGGCGGCGGTAAAGATTTCGTCGAAGTTAACCGAATCAAACATCATGTAGACGGTGAAAATACCCAGCGCAAATCCAAAATCACCAACCCGGTTGACGACAAAGGCCTTGATCGCGGCGGCGTTGGCCGAGGGCTTGTTGTACCAGAATCCGATCAGCAAGTAGGAGGACAGACCAACCCCTTCCCAACCGAAGAACATCTGCACCAGATTATCCGCCGTCACCAGCATCAACATGAAGAAGGTGAACAGGCTCAGGTAAGCCATAAAGCGCGGCACGTCCGGATCATGGGACATGTATCCGATGGAATAGACATGAACCATGGCCGAAACCACGGTAACGACGATCATCATAACCGCCGTCAGGCTATCGACTCGCAAGGCCCAGGAAACGTTGAGTGTGCCTGACTCAATCCAGCTGAACAGCTGCACTGTCTGGGAATTTCCGCCAAGGGCAACATCCTTGAAAATGACAATGGCGAGAACGGCTGAAAGAAGCAGGCCGCCACAGGTGACGTACTGGGCCATTTTATCCAGGCGGGCTTTCTTTGCCTTGTCATTTCCGGTGTTGGCAAAGGCCATGGCCCCGGCAATGATGGCGGCAATAAGCGGCAGGAAAATGGCTGTGGTAATCATCTTTTCCCTACCCCTTCATCACGTTGACATCTTCGACGGCAATGGTGCCGCGATTTCGGAAAAAGACGACCATAATAGCAAGCCCAATCGCTGCTTCGGCGGCGGCGACAGTTAACACAAACATGGCAAACACCTGACCAACCAGATCGCCCAGCTCTACAGAGAACGCGACAAAATTGATATTCACTGCCAGCAGCATCAATTCTACGGACATCAGAATGACGATGACGTTCTTGCGATTCATGAAAATACCGAAGATACCCAGCGAGAACAAAATGGCGGCAACGATCAGGTAATGGGAAAGACCGATCTCAAACATCAGATGCCCCTCCCCGACTCAACTTCGTGAATTTCCAGGGTGTCTTCCGGACGGCGCGCCACCTGATCAGCAATGCGTTGCTTTTTCACACCGGAACGTTTGCGGTGGGTCAACACAATGGCGCCGATCATGGCGATCAGCAGCACCATGCCGGCTGCCTGGAACAGGAAGATGTAATCCGTATAAAGGATAGCGCCCAGGGCGTGGGTGTTGGTGATGTTTTCAGGGATCGGCGAGGCGGACGTTTTTAGCGCTTCCGGTGTCAGATGCCAGCCGCCAACAACGGCAATCAATTCAACAACCAGAACAAGCGCTGCCACCACGCCCATAGGCAGGTATTTTAAGAATCCCTGACGCAATTCGACGAAGTTAATGTCGAGCATCATAACAACGAACATGAACAGCACCGCAACCGCGCCGACATAAACCACGACCAGCAGCATGGCCAGGAATTCAGCACCCATCAGCACGAACAGACCAGCCGAATTAAAGAAGGCCAAAATCAGGAACAGCACGGAGTGCACGGGATTCTTCGCACTGACCACCATCACACCGGCGGCAATGGCGATGAACGCAAACATATAAAATGTCAGCCCCTGAATAATCATCTGACCAAAGTCCCTCTCAACACGATCTTACAGTCCTTTTTAAACATCAACGATACGGCGCATCTGCCGACAAACGCTCGGCAATTTCAGTTTCCCAACGCTCGCCGTTGGCGAGTAATTTGGCTTTGTCATACATCAACTCTTCACGGGTTTCCGTGGAATACTCAAAATTCGGTCCTTCGACAATGGCATCAACCGGGCAGGCTTCCTCGCAAAAACCGCAGTAGATGCATTTTGTCATATCGATATCGTAGCGGGTCGTGCGACGTGATCCGTCGCTTCGCACATCGCCTTCGATGGTGATCGCCTGGGCCGGGCAAATGGCTTCGCACAGCTTGCACGAAATGCAGCGTTCCTCGCCATTTGCATAGCGTCTGAGCGCATGTTCACCCCTGAAACGCGGGCTAAGGTAGCCTTTTTCATACGGGTAATTCAGCGTCACTTTTGGCCGGAACATATAGCGCAGGGTCAGCGACAGGCCACTAACCAGTTCCGCCAGCAGGAAGGTTTTAATACCGCGATAAATAAAACTCATTTGCTAATACCCTCCCTTATCCTGATACCGGTGCAAGATCAAAAGCGACCAGCACGCCAGCGACGATGATGACGGCGGCTAATGAAATCGGCAGAAAAACTTTCCAGCCAAGGCGCATCAGTTGGTCGTAACGATAACGCGGGAACGCGGCGCGCACCCACAAGAAGAAGAACAACACGAAGGCGATCTTCGCCGCCAGCCACAAGGGCCCCGGGATTAAATTAAACGGTGCGATGTCCAGCGGCGGCAGCCAGCCACCCAGGAACAGGATCGCCATCAGGGCGGACATCAGTATCATGTTGGCGTATTCACCAAGGAAGAACAGCGCAAAGGCCATCGCCGAATATTCAACGTTGAAACCGGCGACCAATTCGGCTTCCGCTTCAGGAAGATCAAACGGGTGGCGGTTGGTTTCGGCCAAAATCGAAATCAGGAAGATAACGGCCATCGGGAACAGCGGCACAATAAACCAGACGTTCTTCTGGGCCATGACGATATCGGTCAGATTAAGAGATCCAACACACATCAACACGGTCACGATGACGAAGCCCATAGAAATTTCATAGGACACCATTTGGGCGGCCGAACGAAGCGCACCCAAAAACGCATACTTGGAATTGGAAGCCCAACCGGCCATCAAAACGCCGTAAACGCCGAGCGAAGACACCGCAAACAAGAACAATATACCGACGTTGATATTGGCCAAAACCATCCCCTGATCAAAGGGAATGACCGACCATGCGAACAGCGCCAGAATAAAGGTCACCATCGGCGCCAGCAGGAACACCACCGGGTTGGCCCCGGAAGGAACAATGGTTTCCTTGAGGAACAGTTTCAGGCCATCAGCCATCGGTTGCAGAAGGCCAAACGGTCCGACCACATTGGGACCACGGCGCAATTGCATGGCGCCAATAACCTTGCGCTCCACGTAAGTAAGGTAGGCAACGCCGATCAAAACGGGCATCACAATGGTGACAATCTTGATGACGATCCACAACACCGGCCAGATATATGAAAAAAAGAATTCAACCATCGGTGCCGGTCTTCCCTTTACTGTCGCCAAGCAGTGCCTCGACGCACTGGGCCATGGTTTCAGATGCCCGGCTTATGGGATCGGTCATATGGAAATTGATGATCGGCGAGGCAAAACCGCCACCGTCCAGTGAGCCTGCCTTGCCAAACACACCCCAGTCACCACCAGCTTGCTGATCGTCACCCCCAAAGACTGGGTTGATCTCAGCCATACGCTGGCGAACTTGCTCAAGGGTGTCATAGGGCAAGGTTTTTTCCAGCACACCGGACAAGGCACGAATGATGGTCCAATCCTCGCGCGCGTCACCAATGGGGAACACGGCAAGATGGGTCCGTTGAACACGACCTTCGGTGTTGACGTAGGTGGCGTTCTTTTCAGTATAGGCGGCGCCCGGCAAGATGACATCTGCGCGATGAGCGCCGGCGTCGCCGTGATGGCCCTGATAAATAACGAATGCATTCCCCAATTTGTCGGTATCGATTTCATCAGCACCGAGTAAATAAACCACGTCAATCGCGCCGGACGAGCATCCATCCAGAATGGAGTCCACGCCACCCGATACCAGACCAAGATCAAGACCGCCAACGCGGGCCGCAGCCGTGTGCAGGACGTTAAAGCCGTTCCAGTCGTCGCTGACCATTGCGTAATCTTCTGCAATTTGACGGGCCAAGGCGAGAACTGCGGAACCATCGGAACGCATCAAAGCACCCTGACCAACGATCAGCATCGGCTTTTTGGCATTTTTCAGCAGCTTGGAGAAACTGTGAGAGCCATCCGCAATTTCCTTCAGCGTATCCGTTCCGGCACCAAGATTTTCACATTTGAAGGTCAGATCAACGTTTTCGCCGATCATACCAGCTTCAAAATCACCCATCAGGTAACGTTTACGAAGGCGCGCGTTGATGATGGGCGCTTCCTTGCGGGTATTCGCGCCGATAATCAGGCAGGCATCGGCATCTTCAATCCCGGCTATGGTGGTGTTGAACAGATAACCGGCGCGTGTTGTCTGGTCCAGTTCTGCGCCATCCTGACGGCACTCAATATTATTTGAATCAAGGGCCTCGGTCAGGTCTTTCAAGGCGGTCATGGATTCAGCGCAAGCCATGTCGCCGGTAATCGCAGCGAACTTTGAACCATCCATACCTTTGACCTTGGCGGCGATGGCCTCAAATGCTTCGTCCCAGGTGGCGGATTCCAACTTGCCATCGCGACGCACATATGGGGTATCCAGGCGCTGGCGCTTCAGGCCATCACAGGCAAAACGGGTCTTGTCTGAAATCCATTCCTCGTTCACATCCTCGTTAAGGCGCGGAAGGATACGCATGACTTCCGGACCCTTGGCGTCGACGCGAATGTTGGAGCCGACAGCGTCCATAGCGTCGATGGATTCGGTTTTTTTCAATTCCCATGGACGGGCATTGAAGGCATAAGGGTTAGACGTTAAGGCGCCGACAGGACACAAATCGATCATGTTGCCGGACAGTTCAGAGGTCAGGGCTTTTTCAATATAGGTGCCGACTTCCAAATGCTCGCCGCGTCCGGTAGCGCCCATTTCAGGAACACCGGCGATCTCGGTTGAGAAACGAATGCAACGTGTGCAGTGAATACAGCGCGTCATCATCGCCCGGATCAGGGGGCCGAAAGTCTTGTCTTTGACTGAACGCTTGTCTTCCATGAAGCGACTGCGGTCCAGACCGTAACCGACGGCCTGATCCTGCAGATCACACTCGCCACCCTGATCGCAAATCGGACAATCCAGCGGATGGTTAATGAGCAGCAACTCCATCACCCCCTGGCGCATTTGCTTGACGGCAGGAGAGTTGGTCGTAATGACCATGCCTTCACCAACAGGCATGGCGCAAGAAGCAACCGGTTTGGGCGCGCGTTCCATCTCTACCAGACACATACGGCAATTACCGGCGATGGTCAGGCGTTCGTGATAGCAGAAACGCGGAATTTCAATGCCGATGCTCTCGCAGGCTTGCAGCACGGTCAGTCCGGCTTCCACTTCAACCTCAATGCCATCGATGGTTAATTTTGGCATCCCTGCTCTCCCTAAGCCGCCTGGCCCGTGCCCGAGGACTGGCGCTCGTTAATACGACGCTCGATCTCGGGTCGGAAATGCCTGATCAGGCCCTGAATAGGCCATGCGGCGGCATCGCCCAATGCGCAAATCGTCTGACCTTCTATCTGTTTGGTGACTTCCTGCAGCATGTCAATTTCATCAATCGTCATGTCACCGGTGACCATGCGTTGCATCATCCGCGACATCCAGCCTGTACCCTCACGACAGGGCGTACACTGACCGCAACTTTCATGGGCGTAAAAACGTGACAGCCGGGCAATCGCCTTGACCACGTCCGTTGATTTGTCCATCACCATGACGGCAGCCGTTCCAAGGCCGCTACCATGCTCACGCAGACCGTCAAAATCCATAATCGCGTTTTCGCATAAGGCCTTGGGCATCATCGGCACCGACGATCCGCCGGGAATGACAGCCAGCAGGTTATTCCAGCCACCGCGAACACCGCCAGCGTGCGTTTCGATCAACTCGCGCATATCCACGCCCATGGCTTCTTCGACCGTGCACGGATTATTGACGTGACCGGAAATGCAAAACAGCTTGGTGCCGGTATTATTTTCGCGACCGATGGAGGCAAACCACTTGGCGCCACGCCTTAAGATGGCTGGCACAACGGCAATGGATTCAACATTGTTGACGGTCGTCGGGCAGCCATAGAGGCCGACGTTGGCCGGGAATGGCGGTTTCAGGCGCGGTTGCCCTTTTTTGCCTTCAAGGCTTTCAATAAGCGCGCTTTCCTCGCCGCATATATAGGCGCCAGCGCCCAAATGAACGTACATCTCAAAATCGATACCGGCACCACAGGAATCCTTGCCAATCAGGCCCGCATCGTAAGCCTCGTCGATAGCACGTTGCAGGGCCTCGGCCTCGCGCAGGAACTCGCCACGTACATAAACATAGGCAGCGCACGCGCCAACCGCCGCCGCTGCCAGCAGCGCCCCCTCGATCAGTTTGTGAGGCTCGTTACGCATAATTTCCCGGTCTTTACAGGTGCCCGGTTCGCCTTCATCGGCATTGATCGTCAGGAAAACAGGACGACCCCCGGTTTCCTTGGGCATGAAAGACCACTTCATGCCGGTACCGAAACCGGCGCCGCCACGGCCCCGCAGGCCAGAAGCCTTGACTTCATCAACCAGCCACTCACGACCTTTGGCGATCAACTTCTTGGTGTCTTTCCAGTCTCCGATAGCCTTTGCACCGGCGAGGGAAGTGTCTTTCAAGCCATATAAGTTCTGGAAGATGCGATCAGAATCTTTAAGCATCAGCCCTTCCCCTTACTGTCTTTAAGCGACGTCAATTCGCCTTCGGGTTCACACCCCTTACGTGAATTCTGTGGTCCGGGTGTAGGCGTGCCGCCTGAATGCAGGGTATCGAGAAGAGCCGCCGTCGAGGCTTCATCAAGGTCTTCATAGTAATCGTCGTTGATTTGCATCATCGGCGCGTTGACGCAAGCGCCCAGGCATTCCATTTCAGAGAGACTGAACTTGCCGTCTTCTGTTGTCTCACCAACCTCGATGCCGAGCTTCTTTTTACAGGTCCCCATGACATCGTCAGATCCGCGCAACCAGCAAGGCAGGTTGGTACAGACTTGTAAATGATGCTCGCCGATAGGTGCGAGATTGTACATGGTGTAGAAGGTCGCCACCTCGTAAACCCGCATGGGTGCAAGGCCGACCAGTTCGGCGACATGATCCATAGCGGCGCGTGGCAACCAGCCATCGTGCTGGCGTTGGGCAAGGTCAAGCAACGGCATCACCGCACTGGCCTCGCGGCCATCGGGATACTTGGCGAAAATGCCTTTTAGTTTTTTCTTGTTTCCCGCAGAAAACTCAAAATTCGCCGGTTGCTCTACAGTCGTATTCATCGGTCGATCTCACCAAAAACGATATCCAGGGCGCCAATGTTGGCAACGACATCTGCCAGCATGTGTCCCTTGGAGACTAATTCAAGTGCTTGCAGATGGGCGAAACCGGGGGCCCTGATCTTGCAGCGATAGGGTTTGTTTGAACCATCGGAAACCAGGTAAACACCAAACTCGCCCTTCGGCGCTTCGACCGCCGTGTAAGTATCACCGGCGGGAACGTGATAACCCTCGGTAAACAGTTTGAAGTGATGGATCAGCGATTCCATGGATTGCTTCATTTCGGCGCGCGATGGCGGCGTAATCTTGTGGTTGTCGGTTTTGACAGGACCACCGGGCATATCAGCCACGCACTGCTTGATGATTTTCAAGGACTCGCGCATTTCCGCGATACGAACCAGATAACGATCATAACAATCACCAGTTTTGCCGACCGGAATATTGAAATCCATCTTGTCATAAACATCGTATGGCTGGGCTTTACGGATATCCCAGGGAACCCCGCAAGCCCGAAGATTGGGTCCGCTAAAGCCCCAATCCATAGCCTCTTCGGCGCTTAAGCCCCCGATATCGACGGTACGTTGCTTGAAGATGCGGTTTTCGGTCAGCAACGTTTCGATGTCGTCAATCATTTGTGGAAATTCATCGCACCACTGATCAATGTCATCGGCAAGCCCGTCAGGCATGTCCCAGGCGACGCCGCCAGTGCGGAAATAGGCCATGTGCATACGGGCACCGGACACCCGCTCACAGAATTCCATGAGTTTTTCGCGATGCTCAAAACCCCACAACATGGGTGTCATTGCGCCAATATCCATGGCGAAGGCGCAGACCGTGAAGATATGATTGAGCTCACGGCCGATTTCGGCAAACAGCACGCGTATATATTGCCCACGCGGCGCGGCTTCGATGCCCAGCAGTTTCTCTGTCGCCAGGACAAAGGCGTGTTCCTGGTTTTGCGGCGACACATAATCAAGACGATCAAAGTACGGCATCGCCTGGGCGTAACTTTTGTGTTCGATCAGCTTTTCCGTTCCCCGGTGTAGCAAGCCCACATGCGGGTCGGCACGCTCGATAACCTCGCCATCAAGTTCAAGCACCAGTCGCAGCACACCATGGGCAGAAGGATGCTGGGGACCAAAATTCAGATTGTAGTTTTTGATTTGTTTTTCTGACATCAGCCTTCACCTTCGGCGGCTGCATCATCGGTTTGTTCTGCTTTCTCGTCCCCCGGAAGGGGCGCGTCCATGGCTTCCCAGGGGCTAACAAAATCGAAGGTGCGGAAGTCCTGGGCCATCTTCACCGGTTCGTAGACAACGCGCTTTTGCTCGTCGTCATAGCGAATTTCAACGTAACCCGTAAGCGGGAAATCCTTGCGTAAAGGATGGCCTTCAAATCCGTAGTCCGTCATGATTCGGCGCAAGTCAGGATGACCCGAGAAATAAACTCCCAACAAATCCCAGGCTTCGCGCTCCCACCAGTTGGCCGAACTGAAGACGGAAACTACAGACGGCACCGGCTTCTTCTCTTCGGTCCTGACTTTCACCCGAACGCGCTGGTTATGGGTCATGGACAGCAAATTATAGACAACATCAAAGCGCTCTTCGCGATCAGGGTAATCAACACCGCAAACATCCATCAGCACCTTGAATTGACAATTAACGTCGTCACGCAGGAACGTCAGCACCTTGACAATGGCGTCGCTACGCACGCTGACGGCAAGTTCGCCGTTGGCAACCCCGGTCGCGGTAACCTCGTTGGGCAAAGCGGTGGCGATCAGTTCGCCCAAGTCTTTCAGTGCCAGATCCATATTTCCTCGACGACCTACAATGAGGTCTTGTTATTAGCCTAACGCCACAGTGTTCCCGTGCGTCTGATTTTCTTTTGTAGTTGCAGGATACCGTAGATCAGCGCCTCTGCTGTTGGCGGGCAACCCGGTACATAGACATCCACCGGCACAACGCGGTCACAACCGCGAACCACAGAATATGAATAATGATAATAGCCGCCACCATTGGCGCATGACCCCATGGAGATCACATAACGCGGTTCGGACATTTGGTCATAAACCTTGCGGAAAGCCGGGGCCATTTTATTGGTCAGTGTACCGGCGACAATGATGACGTCGGATTGCCTGGGCGAAGGCCTTGGAACGACACCAAAGCGATCAAGATCGTAGCGCGGCATGTAAGCGTGGATCATTTCAACGGCGCAGCAGGCCAGACCGAAAGTCATCGGCCACAAGGATCCGGTGCGGGCCCAGTTGACGACGTGATCAAGACTGGCGATGACAAAACCCTTGTCGGTCAACTCACCTGTTACCTGTCCTATGACAGCATCCTGTTCGGGTCCCGGCGGCAGCGGTTTGTTGGGATCGATGATCACTCCCATTCCAGGGCTCCTTTTCGCCATTCATAGATAAAGCCGACTGTCAGAACGGCAAGGAAAACCATCATCGACCAGAATCCGTAAAGCCCTATATCGCCAAGGGATATGGCCCACGGAAACAGGAAGGCGATTTCCAGATCAAAGATAATGAAAAGAATGGCAACCAGATAAAAACGCACATCGAACTGGCGGCGGGCATCGTCGAAGGCATCGAAGCCGCACTCGTAAGCGGATGTTTTTGCTACATCAGGGCGTTGTTGGGCAATAACGTAGGACCCGCCAACACAAATGGCGGCTATAACGATAGCTATGCCCAAAAAAATAAGGATGGGAAGGTACTCTAAAAGTATCTCATCCATGGCCGTGGTCCCTACCCGTCATCCATTACAGGTGACGGCTCTCTGAATTATTGGTTTCGTTGTCATAAAAGTACGGCATCCGTCGCACTTTGCACACCCTATTTTCTTAATCTTGGTAACTTTCTTGCGAGAAGCAACTAGCACGCAAAAGCAGACGGGAAAATGACATCTGTCAAGATATGAAACAAAAGGGGATAAAGAATTTCTGATTCTATAATAACAAGGGGAAATGGCGGGAGTGACGGGACTCGAACCCGCGGCCTCCGGCGTGACAGGCCGGCGCTCTAACCAACTGAGCTACACCCCCAACGTGACTTCAATTCGTCAGGATGCGTTCATGTAAAGGCCCCCTAAGGGTGTGTCAAGACATGAACGTTGTTTTTATGAAGTCCTGTAAAATTTATGTCCTGTTATGTCAGGAGACATAAGAATAATGGTGGGCGATGACGGGCTCGAACCGCCGACATTCTCGGTGTAAACGAGATGCTCTACCAACTGAGCTAATCGCCCACATTCAGCGACGGCTGATTAATATACATGTCGGGCTTAAAAAGAAAGATGCCGGTTGCACTTTTTATAGTGAAACCGGCATCAATTCATTTTGAAGGTTTTAGGTCTGCCTAGTTGACAGCTTCCTTCAGGCCTTTACCAGCTTTGAACTTGGGCTGGTTGGAGGCTTTAATCTGGATCGCTTCACCGGTCCGCGGGTTACGACCCATGGAGGCTTTGCGATGAGCAACGCTGAAAGTACCGAAGCCAACGAGACGGACTTCTGACTTATTGGCCAGCGCACCTGAGATGGAATCGATAACGCCATCAACTGCTTTTGCGGCATCTGCTTTTGATAGGCCTGTGCTGTTTGCGACGGCGGCTACTAGGTCATTCTTATTCAAGATAAACCCCCCTTCTGTTTGAGAGTAAAAAAAAAATCAGTTAAATGCTTAAGTTCGGCATGTCTGTAAGCCTTTTAAACATGCAGGATTTTATATGTTAAATTTTGCGGGCGTCAATTGAACAGCCGCAGTTTTCCACAGTTTATTGCGGCTTCCGGAAAACTTAACGCCCTTGCTCGTTAAGCTTTAGCGATGCATTTTTTCTGCCGTTTAACGCGTAAGTCATTGTAAAACCTCACAATGAAATAACTTATTCTGAAAAAACCCTTATGGGTTTTGTCGATTTCCCTGAAAAACAACGATTGGAAAAGAATCAAAAAATATGCCGCCCCTTCGTAAAAGGGGCGGCAAAATATTCAAAAAACCCAAAGAATCCGCGAAAAACCGCTACGATTCGCTAAGTCCTGATTCGCATCTTAATGGACAACGTCGTTGGAACCGGAGTCCTTGGCGGAGGCTAGTGAAGCGGCTTCCATCTCTTCGGTCCACTCGACCGGTTGCAGCTTGGAAACCAGAGCGTGCTCAAGAACCTCACCCACATCCGAAACAGGAATAATGGTCATTCCTTTTTTAACGTTGTCAGGAATTTCCGCCAGGTCCTTTTCATTCTCTGCCGGGATTAGCACGGTCTTGATACCGCCACGCAGGGCCGCCAGAAGTTTTTCCTTCAATCCACCAATCGGTAAAATCCGGCCACGCAGCGTAATTTCACCGGTCATGGCGATGTCCTTGCGAACTTCCGTACTGGTCAACACCGAGACGATCGACGTCACCATGCCAACACCGGCCGACGGGCCGTCTTTCGGGGTCGCCCCTTCGGGTACGTGGACGTGGATATCCTTGGTCGTGAACATTGGCGGGATAATGCCGAAATCAAGTGCCCGCGACTGCACGAATGACCTTGCCGCCTGGATTGATTCCTGCATGACATCGCCAAGCTTGCCGGTGATTGTCATTTTTCCCTTGCCCGGCACCATGACCGCTTCGATGGATAGCAACTCACCGCCTACTTCGGTCCAGGCCAGGCCGGTGGTCACACCGACAAGATCATCAGATTCGATCTCGCCGTAACGGAACCGTTTGATGCCCGCATACTTGCCAAGGTTCTTGCTGGTGACGGCGATTTTCTTCTTCTCGCCCATCATAATGTCCTTGATCGCCTTGCGCGTCAGGTTGGCCAGTTCGCGCTCCAGATTACGAACCCCGGCTTCACGGGTGTAATAACGAATGATATCCCTGACCGCGCCATCGGAAATCGACCATTCTTCCTTTTTAAGGCCATGAATCTTGACCTGGTTTTCGATCAGGTGACGTTTGGCGATTTCGACTTTTTCATCCTCGGTATAACCGGACAGGCGAATGATTTCCATGCGGTCCAAAAGTGGGCTCGGCATGTTCATGGTATTGGCCGTGGTCACGAACATCACGTCCGAAAGATCATAGTCAACTTCCAGATAATGATCGTTGAAGGTCGAGTTCTGTTCAGGATCAAGCACTTCAAGCAAGGCAGAAGCCGGATCTCCACGCCAGTCCTGGCCCATTTTGTCGACCTCATCGAGCAAGAACAGCGGATTGGACGATTTCGCCTTCTTCATGCCCTGGACAATTTTGCCCGGCATCGAACCGATATAGGTACGACGATGACCACGAATTTCAGACTCGTCGCGAACCCCACCCAAAGACATGCGGATGAAATTACGACCTGTCGCATTGGCGACGGATTTGCCGAGCGAGGTTTTGCCGACACCAGGAGGACCAACCAGACACAGGATCGGTCCCTTGACCTTGTTGGTGCGCTGTTGAACGGCAAGGTATTCAAGAATCCGCTCTTTGACCTTTTTCAGGCCATAGTGATCGGCATCAAGAATATCCTGGGCCTTTTTGATGTCTTTGTTGACCCGTGAGCGCTTTTTCCAGGGGATCGACAGCATCCAGTCCAGATAATTACGGACCACCGTCGCTTCGGCCGACATCGGGCTCATGTTCTTCAATTTCTTCAATTCGGCCAGGGTTTTTTCCTTGGCTTCTTTGGATAGCTTGGTCTTGACGATGCGTTCTTCGATTTCGGCGGTTTCGTCCTTGCCGTCTTCGCCTTCGCCTAGTTCTTTTTGAATAGCCTTAAGTTGTTCGTTCAAATAATACTCGCGCTGGGTCTTCTCCATCTGCCGCTTGACCCGGTTACGAATTTTCTTTTCCACCTGAAGAACGCCAATTTCCGATTCCATAAAGGAATAAACACGTTCAAGACGTTCGGCGACGGTTTCTGTTTCCAATAATTCCTGCTTTTCGGAAATCTTCAACGCCAGGTGCGAGGCAATGGTATCGGCCAGCTTGCTGGGTTCGTCGATCTGATTGATCGAAACCAGCGCCTCGGGCGGGATTTTTCTATTCAGTTTGATGTATTGGTCGAACTGGGTAACGACAGAACGAGACAGCGCCTCAAGTTCCTGATCGTCGGTTTCGGGTTCTTCCAGCAATACTGCCTGGGCTTCAAAAAAGTTTTCATTTTCTACGTAGCCGGTAACCTGGGCACGCTGGGCGCCCTCAACCAAAACCTTGACCGTCCCATCCGGCAGTTTCAAAAGCTGCAGGACTGTCGCGACCGTGCCGACTTCGTAAATATCGTCGACTGTCGGGTCATCTTCGGCGGCATTTTTCTGGGCCAGCAGAAGAACCTGCTTGTCGTCTTTCATCACATCTTCGAGGGCGCGCACCGATTTGTCACGGCCAACAAACAACGGCACGATCATATGCGGGAACACCACAATGTCGCGAAGGGGAAGAACGGGATAGAGATCGCCTTGTTGAGAAGAAGTCATGATGCCTCTGTCTTAATTAATGAGGACAGGCCGTAATGGGTGGCCCATCGGGGTGACGCCGAGCAGTGGGAAACGAATCCAATACGTTTCAAAGGTGGGCTAATTGACCCCATCCTTCAAGGGGCGAAGGATGATATTTGGTCAAATATTAAAGATTTATACGCTTAAACGACCTAAATCAGGCGCTGGTACCCACATCTTCCTTACGATCTGAGTAAATATACAACGGTGAAGCACTTTCATCGACAACTTCACGGTTGATAACGACCTCTTCCACACCATCAAGGCCCGGAAGCTCGTACATCGTATCAAGAAGGATGTTTTCCATGATCGAACGCAGGCCGCGGGCACCCGTTTTACGCTCAACGGCCATCTCGGCAATAATTTCATAGGCGCCTTCGGTAAAGGTCAGGCGTACATCTTCCATTTCAAACAGGCGCTGATACTGTTTGACCAGGGCGTTTTTCGGTTGTGTCAGAATTTCGACCAACGCGTCGGCATCCAGGTTATCAAGTGTCGCAAGTACGGGCAGACGACCGACAAACTCCGGAATCAGGCCAAACTTCAATAGATCCTCTGGTTCCACATCGCGCAGAATTTCACCTGTATTGCGCTCTTCGGGTGAGCGAACGTCAGCACCGAAGCCGATGCTCATCCCCTTGCCACGGTTGGAAATAATCTTGTCCAGGCCAGAAAACGCGCCGCCACAAACAAAAAGTATGTTGGTGGTATCGACTTGCAGGAATTCCTGTTGCGGATGTTTTCGTCCACCTTGTGGCGGAACACTGGCAACAGTGCCTTCCATAATCTTCAGCAAGGCTTGCTGGACACCCTCGCCTGACACATCGCGGGTGATGGACGGGTTATCGGATTTCCTGGAAATCTTGTCGACTTCATCAATGTAAACGATGCCCCGCTGGGCGCGCTCGACATTGTAGTCGGCAGACTGCAACAGCTTGAGAATAATGTTTTCGACATCTTCACCAACATAACCCGCTTCGGTCAGGGTCGTCGCGTCAGCCATGGTGAAGGGCACATCAAGGATGCGCGCCAGCGTCTGGGCAAGCAAGGTCTTGCCGCAACCGGTCGGACCGACCAGAAGAATATTGGACTTCGCAAGTTCGACGTCATTGGCACCGCTGCCATGACTCAAACGCTTGTAATGGTTATGCACCGCCACCGCCAAAACGCGCTTGGCGTGACCCTGGCCAATAACATAATCATCAAGAACAGAACTGATTTCACTTGGTGTGGGAACCCCGTCACCGGATTTAACCAGCGATGTTTTATGTTCCTCGCGGATGATGTCCATGCACAGCTCAACGCATTCATCACAGATGAACACGGTGGGGCCGGCAATCAGTTTACGGACCTCGTGCTGGCTCTTTCCACAGAAAGAGCAGTAAAGCGTGTTTTTCGAGTCTCCGCCGGTGGACTTGTTCATGGAAGCTCCGTTTAAATTAGCGCCACACCAAAGTCAGCATCGTCTCGACATCTTACCCAATGAATGCGGGGCCAGACAATACTTGTGAACTTCTTATCGACGCTTTACATCCTTGTTCATACAACAATCAGCAACCCGCTACCACATCGACCATCACTTAATGACGCCAATGTGAAGCATCCTCGGTCTGATGACATAGTGATAGGGTGATCGTTAATACAGGCTTAAAGGGGCGATAAATCCCGATTAATCTTTTTTGTCACTCTCATCTTCATCATCGGAAATGGGACGACTGGTCACCACTTCGTCGATCAAACCGAAATCCTTGGCTTCATCTGGCGACATGAAGCGGTCACGTTCCACCGCTTCTTCGATAACATCCAGGGGCTGGCCTGTGTGTTCGGCGTAGATATTATTCAGACGCGAACGCAGTGACAGAATTTCCTTGGCCTGGATTTCAATATCAGTCGCCTGCCCCTGGGCGCCACCCGAAGGCTGATGGATCATCACCCGGGCATTGGGTAACGAGTAACGCTTGCCCTTGGCCCCGGCGCACAGCAGGAACGACCCCATGGAGGCTGCCTGACCGATACATACCGTCGAGACATCCGGGCGGATGTAGCGCATGGTGTCGTAAATCGCCAAGCCCGAGGTAACAATGCCGCCGGGCGAGTTGATATAAAACGAGATATCCTTGGTCGGATTTTCCGATTCGAGGAACAACAACTGGGCGCAGACCAGGCTGGCGACACCGTCGTCAACGCCGCCAGTCAGAAAGATAATCCGCTCTTTCAGTAGCCTTGAGAAGATGTCGTAGGCACGCTCGCCCCGGTTGGTCGTCTCGACGACCATGGGAACCAAAGAGCTCATATACGTTTCAACCGGATCGTTCATCAGGTAATGCCCTTTATACTTTCTTATTTATCTTTTTTGACGTCGGCTTTTTTCTTGGCCGGTGCCTTCTTTTTTGCCGGTGCCTTCTTGGCCGCGGCTTTCTTCTTGGCCGGGGCTTTTTCTTCAGGCTCTTTGATCAGATCATCAATTGTGACAGTCTTTTCAGTTACTTTGGCCAGCTCGAAGATGAAATCAACGACTTTATCTTCCAGCAGAGGCGCCCTGAGTTGTTGCTGCGCTTCAGGATTACTGCGGAAGTATTCCATTACTTGCTGTTCCTGGCCCTGATAACGCTGGGCTTCGGCCATCATGGCGCGGTTCAGGTCTTCCTGGGAAGTGTCAATGTTATTGAGGCGACCAATTTCGGCCAGCAAGAGGCCCAGACGAACACGGCGTTCAGCGATACCACGATAATCTTCTTTCAGTTCATCGTCGGTCTTGCCTTCGCTCGGGTCATCTTCGCTACCCTGCTCCAGGGCTTGTTTGCGATGCTCTTCAAACTGCGCCCAAATGCCCTCGAACTCGTTTTCAGCAAGAGTTTGCGGAATTTCAAATTCATGACTTTCTTCAAGTTCATCAAGCAACAGCCGTTTCATGCGCTGACGGGCCATATTTTTGAACTCGTTTTCGTGTTCTTCACGAATGTTGCCCTTCAAGGTTTCGAGATCTTCGAGACCAACCTTTTTGGCCAGTTCATCGTCAATCACGCCCGGTGTGGTTTCCCGTAATTCCTTGATGTCGACATCGAAAACGGCATCTTTGCCAGCCAGTTCTTCGGCCCCGTACTCCTTAGGGAACGATACTTTGACTTCAACATGGTCGCCAACCTTGGCGCCGATCAACTGATCTTCAAAACCGGGAATAAAACTGCCGGTTCCCAGTTCCAGTGAATAATCTTCGGCTTTACCGCCAGGGAATTCCTCGCCATCGACCTTGCCGACGAAATCGATAACGGTGATGTCACCACTTTTCGACTTACGCGAACCCGAGACCGGCTCGGAAGTTTTGTGGGCGCTGGCCAGACGTTCAAGCGCCTTGTTGATTTCTTCCTCATCAGCCTTGACGACCATCCGTTCCAGTTTGATTTTGGAGAAATCCATGGGTGTGATTTCGGGCATCACCTCAAGGGCCATGGTGTATTCAAGATCAGAGCCGTCTTCAAACTTGGTGACTTCAATTTTCGGCTGAATGACAGGACGCAAATTGCGTTCTTCCATGGCTTTTTGAGACGTCTCGCCGACGGTGCGCTCCAGAACCTCGCCCATGATCGACGGGCCGTACTGTTTGCGCAAAAGCGGAACCGGCACCTTTCCGGGACGGAAGCCCGGTAAATTAGCGGTTTTCTTGAGTTCGTTAAGGCGATTGTTGACGAATGTTTCGATCTCTGCCGCTGGTACGGTGATCGTGAATTCGTGCAATAAACCTTCGGTTTTCGTTTCTGTGACCTGCATCGGTATCCCAATCGGAAAGGGTTTTAAAACTGGTTCATAATGAGCATTTGGTGCGGGCGAGAGGACTTGAACCTCCACGACTTGCGTCACAGGTACCTAAAACCTGCGTGTCTACCAATTCCACCACGCCCGCCCGCCAAAATGTTTTTCCCTCTGAAAACCAATATATAGGCTGCTTTTCAGAGGGAAAAACCATGATGCTCTACGCGGGCGCGCAACTCTATACAAAACAAGCCCCCTGTCAATCGCCTAAAGTGGGGGGAAATCAGCTTATAACAAGGAACGTACACTTGATGAAGCCGCGACCTTACCACTGGAGGTATAGGCCTCGTGGTTGGCTTCGACGTGGCTGAGTTTATAAAGGTAATTTACCATCAGTCCCGCCGACTGGCCGAGTCCCTTTGCCGACACATCGCCAAGCCAGTTCAGGCGTTCAATGCGGGCCCCGTTGCTAAGATGAAAATGAGCCACCGGATCAAGCGCACGCAAACCCCCTTTTCGCATTTTCTCAGCCGCAAGATATTGCGCTGCTAGCCGTTTAAGCGGGCCTTGCAGAGCGTCAGAAGCCTGTTTGTCATCTGGCCAGCCAGAATCGTCCAGCAGCACCTTCAGTTCGGCATCGTTGTCACCTGCCGCCAGTCGCTTATCCAGCCAGGCTTTGAATCCGGGAACCGGAGAAAGGGTTGCAAAGGTTTTCAATCTCTTGAATTCGGAGGACAGGGAATTTACGACACCCTTGATTAGAAAATTACCGAAACTGATGCCGGCAAGTCCCTTTTGGGCATTGGAAATAGAGTAGAAAATCGCCGTATCGGCGCTGGTCGGATCAATCACCGGAGCCGAGCCATCCAGCAATGCCTGAATGCTGTCAGACATCCCATCAACCAGGGCAACTTCAACAAATATCAAGGGTTCATCGGGCATACGGGGATGAAAATAGGCAAAACAACGGCGATCGGAATCGAGGCGGTTTTTCAAGTCATCCCAGCTTTCGATGGCGTGGACAGCTTCGTAGGCGATCAGTTTTTCAAGCAAGCTGGCCGATGAGCTGTCCCAGGAAATACGGCGCAGTTCAAGGAAATCCACATCAAACCAGGTTATCAGCAGCCCTTTTAAGTCCTGTTCAAGACCGTTGAGAAGCGAATCGCCACCGTTTGCAGCAAGTAGGTCGGCCCGCATATCGACGAGGAACTTGACCCCTTCGGGCAAGGCGTTGAACTGGGTCAGCAGTTTTAACCTGGGCGGTTCCAGGACTTTTCGCAAATCCGCTTCCGCCTGAAGGCGCGCCGCCTGATCTGATGCCTGTTGCAGGGACAGCACGGCGGCATCGACGGCACCGTGATCAACGTCAAAGTTTTCGGCCAAAACCGTTAAAAACCTGACCTTTCCAGTCTTATTGAGGGCCAGATAAGCGCGCCCCAGCGCCGCCGCGCGGGCCCGCGCCGAAACCTCGCCACCGCGGGTTTCAAGACAAGCGTGCATTTGCTCAAGCAAACGCGCGGCGTCGGTTTCAGGTAGGTCCGGCTGTAGACTGGCCGCCGATTCGTCATATTCGGACCCGGCAATTCCTTGCCAGGCATGGCGCAAATTCTTCAACGTGCGCTCTAAAAACCCGGATTTACTTTCTTCGCTCATGACTGATTGTTGCCATCAATTTCCAGACCGCGCAAGACGCCAGACAAGGCTGCGGCCAGATCTTCGGCGATCAGGCCCGGGCCAAAGGCCATAGCCGCCTGTCCATGCAGCCAGCAGGCGGCAGCGGCGGCATCGAAAGCGTCCATTGTCTGAGCAAGCAAACCGGTGGCAAAACCGGCCAGAACGTCCCCGGAGCCCGCCGTCGCCAATGTCGGCGGCGCACCTTCGTTGATAATCGCACGGCCATCCGGGGCGGCGATGACGGTGTCAGCTCCCTTTAATAAAACGACCGCACCGCTCTGCAATGATGCTTCACGTACTTGTTTAAGTTTATCGTCTTTAATATTGAAAATACGCCTAAATTCTCCATCATGTGGCGTCAATAAAACAATCCCGGCAGTAGCAATGGCGGCAAACAGGGTTTCAGGATCGTCGCTAAAAACGCTCAAGGCATCGGCATCAAGAACTGTCGCTTTGCCCGACCCAAGGGCGGCCAGAACCAGATCGCGGGTGCGTCCGCCTCGTCCGCATCCGGGTCCGATCAGAACCACATTTTTTCGCCTGTCGGACAGAAGTTCTTCAAATGCCTCAACACCTTCGGCACTGCTGATAATATTACCGGGGTCACCGGCGGCGTAGGCTTCTATGGCTGCGGCGGGAGCGGCAATCGTCGCAAGTCCCGCGCCGATTCGGCGCGCCGCCGTTGCCGCCAGTCGGGCCGCCCCTGTCATTTCAGCCCCACCGACAATCAGGGCATGACCCCGATCATACTTGTTGTCACCGGCTTGCGGCCGCGGGAAACGAGAAAGCCAGAAACCCGGCCCATTTGCGAAAATGTCAGGCTTGATTTGTTCCAGCACAGTCTCGGGAATACCAATATCAACGACCACAACCTCGCCCATCAATTCCCGGCCAGGCAACAGCAAATGTCCCGGTTTGCGTCTGAAGAACGTCACACACAGGACACATTTGGGAGCACTCCCGAGGATTTCTCCACTATCACCATCTACACCGCTTGGAACATCAATGCCGACACAGTCCAGCCCTTGCTGGTTGATAGCATTGATGACGTCCTTTGCTTCCCCCTCAAGAGGCCGCGACAAACCGGCGCCAAACAGGGCATCGACAACCAGATCGTCATCACCCAGAAGTTCGGGATCAAGGGGCAAAACAGGCCCCGTCCAGGCTTCTGCGTTGATCGCCGCGTCCCCTTTCAGGTTTTTTACATCACCGAGTGACGCCAGACGCACCGGCCAGCCACTGGCCGCCAGCAGGCGGGCGACGACGAAGCCGTCCCCGCCGTTGTTTCCTGGCCCGCACAGGACGATTACGGGGCGCGGTTGCCAACGGTTGGTGATCGCGTCACAAGCGCCCTTACCAGCCGCCTCCATCAACCGGACGCCCGCAATCCCGGCAGCAATGGCGGCGTTATCGGCCATCGTCATTTGTGAAACACTCAGGAGGGCATTGTTCAACATGAAGCTATCATACAGTGTTTCATTCAGGCCTAACATGATCTAGAACCTTTACGGCTTATCGAAAGGGAATAGAAAGCATGACCACGTTGGTTCTCGGTGCCGGTGTCATCGGCGTCACGAGCGCATACTATCTGGCCCGGGCCGGTCACGAGGTTGTCGTTATTGACCGCCAGCCCGGCCCGGCGCTGGAGACCAGTTTCGCCAATGGTGGCCAGATCTCCGCCAGCCACACAGAACCCTGGGCAAGCCCGTCAAATTTCCCCGAAATCATCAAATGGCTGGGCCGCGACGACGCTCCCCTGAAATTCCGCCTGAAAGCTGATCCCGCCCTTTGGTCCTGGTGCCTGAGGTTTCTGGTCAATTGCACGAAGGGTCGCGCCGATATCAACACCGAACGAATGTTGCGCCTTGCCCTGTACAGCCGCGATTTGCTGGCAGACCTGCGCCATGACACCGGTATTGAGTATGATCAACTGAGCACCGGGATTCTCCACATCTACCGTGATAAAAAGGTATTTGACGCCGCAAGCGCACGGGTGCGGATGATGAATGATCTGGGACTTGATCGATCCCTCCTTGATGTGGAGGCGTGTCTGGCCCTGGAACCGGCCTTGAAAACGGCAGCAGATAACGACTTGATCCGTGGCGGTATCTTCACCCCGGGTGATGAAAGCGGTGACGCCCACACATTCACGACGGCGCTGGCGGGCCTGGCCGAAAAAATGGGCGTCCAGTTCCAATACAATACCCGGATCACTGGCCTGATCGTCAAAGACGGGTGTATCAAGGCAATTCAAACCACGCAGGGGGAATTTGAAGCAACGTCCTGTGTTGTCGCACTGGGAAGCTATTCTCCGCTGCTTTTGAAACCACTGGGGATCACTCTACCGGTCTACCCGGCCAAAGGATATTCGGTCACCCTTGATGTCGGCGACAGCCCGGATGCCCCCTTCGTCAGCCTGATTCAGGATGAATTGAAACTCGTCTATTCCCGACTGGGCAAGCGCTTACGCATTGCCGGCACGGCGGAGATCGCCGGTTACAATACCCAGGTCGATGATCAGCGAGCGCGGCAAATCCTTAAAGCGGCGCTGACCCTGTTCCCCAACAGCCCAAGCTGCCAGAGCGGTGAATTCTGGGCCGGGCTACGTCCAAAAACCCCTGACAGTGTCCCCATCATCGGAAAAACAACGATCGATAACTTATATTTGAACACCGGCCACGGCACCCTGGGCTGGACCATGGCTTGTGGTTCGGCAAAAATTCTGGCCGATCTCGTTTCAGGGAACGAGCCGGATATCAGCCTTGATGGATTGGCCATAAGTCGTTTCGGGCAATAACGATAGCGGCGACATGAACCTTTCAAACCAAAACCGTTGATCGAAACGTTTGTTCTTAACGGTCCAGTCTTTCTTTGACGTCGGCGGCGAAGTCCTCGTAACGTCTGAGCGCCGAAACCTTGACGTCCACATGCTGGCCCATCTTCTGCATGATCGGCAGATCCATAAGGATTTGGTCCAGGGTGTCGGGGCCATCAAGATCAACGATGGCGATGACGCGGCGTTCGCCCGCGCACTTCCAAAGATCGACGACCGCACCGGCCTCCTTGGCTCCGAGCGCCACCCCGGCTTCTTCCGCCCAGATGGTGAAAAGGTCGTTCTGGTTCATATCTGCCGAATAGGTCACGTTAAAATCAAGATGGTATAACATTGTCACCCTCCTTTTGATTGTGCCCAGTCATTCTAGCTGTTTTCGGCTCACCAAACCATTGTATCAGAGCCGATCACACTTAAACGGAATCATTACTTGATTCCGTTTAAGTGTGTGAATCGGCTTGCTGTTGAAAAAATCGATCAGTTTTTCAGGCTATTGATTTTCTCACTTGTCGGGTCATTCATTTGCTAACTTCTCTCTGTGTCCTGTTTTTATTTATTTCTGGAATAAGAAATGCCCCCCAGCGACGTCGAAATCATAGAAAAAACCACTCCCTTCAAAGGCTATCTGCAGGTTGACCACTACTTGCTCAAACACGCTTTATTTGAAGGCGGCTGGAGCGATGTGATGTCACGGGAAGTCATCGAACGAGGTCATGTTGGTGCGGTGCTGCTTTACGATCCGGATCTGGACCTGTTTGTCCTGACCGAGCAATTTCGACCCGGGGTGCACGCGGCGAAATCATCGCCCTGGTGGGATGATGATTACTCTCCGTGGCTGGTGGAATGCGTTGCCGGCATTATAGACCCGGGTGAAACACCTGAAGATGTATGCCAGCGCGAAAGTGTTGAGGAAGCCGATTGTCCCATCACCGCCCTGCACCCCATCTACCATTATTTTTCATCACCGGGCTGCCTGACTGAATCAGTGTTTCTGTTTTGCGGCAGGGTCGATGCGTCAAATGCCGGTGGTGTTTTTGGCCTAAAACATGAGCACGAAAACATCCGCGTTTTTACAGCCAGCCCGGATGAAACCTTCACCATGCTCGAGCAAGGGCGCATCGCCAATTCAATGACCATGCTGGCGGTCCAGTGGTTTCAACTCAATGGTGATAAAATTCGTCAATTATGGGCTTAACATAAAGGTGATTGGACCTTACTCTCAAAGTCTCTATGTCTTGGTTACACGTCGTAACGAGAGTAAATTTTATGAGTATTCGTGAAGGTTTTATCGGCGCTATCGGAAACACCCCTCTGATCCGGCTTAAAGGTCCGTCAGAGGCGACAGGTTGCGAAATTCTGGGCAAGGCCGAATACGCCAATCCCGGCGGATCGGTCAAAGACCGTGCAGCCCTGTATATTGTCCGTGACGCCGAACAACGGGGTTTGCTTAAACCCGGCGGGGTTATTGTTGAAGGCACCGCCGGCAACACCGGCATTGGCCTGGCCATGGTCGCCAATGCACTGGGTTACCGCACCGTCATCGTTATCCCTGACACTCAAAGTCAGGAAAAGAAGGACATGTTGCGTTTGTGTGGCGCCGATTTGCGGGAAGTCCCGGCGGCCCCTTACCGGGAGCCCGGCAACTACGTTCATGTATCAGAACGCCTCGCTCAGGAACTCAATGAATCTGAAATCAATGGGGCGATCTGGGCCAATCAGTTTGACAACGTCGCCAACCGTCAGGCCCATGTGGAAACGACCGGTCCGGAAATCTGGCAGCAAACAGCGGGCAAGGTCGATGGTTTTATTTGCGCTGTCGGTACGGGCGGCACACTGGCAGGAACAGCCGCTACCCTGCGCGGCCTTAACAACAATATCAAAATTGGATTGGCCGACCCCATGGGAGCGGCGCTTTTCAATTATTACGCAAATGGTGAATTGAAAGCTGAAGGATCATCAATTACAGAAGGCATCGGACAGGGCCGGATAACCAAAAATATTGAAGACCTGAAAGTAAATATGCCCTACCAGATTGGTGATGAGGAACTGCTCCTCGCTTCGTTCGATTTACTAAAAAATGAGGGTCTGTGCCTTGGAGGATCAAGCGGAATCAACGTTGCCGGCGCCATCCGCATGGCCAAAGAAATGGGGCCGGGACACACCATCGTTACCATGTTGTGTGATAGTGGCGCCCGCTACATGAGCAAGATGTTCAACCCGGTATTCCTTGAAAGCAAGAATTTACCGGTACCCGACTGGCTGAATTAATAAAAAAAGAGAACCATTATGGACTACCAAAACCCCGACGCCCTGGTCAGCACCGATTGGCTGGAACACCATTTGATGGCTCCCGACGTGCGCATCGTCGACGCCACGTTCTACCTGCCCCACGATGAACGCATTGCCGCCAATGAATATGCCACTCGCCATATTCCCGGTGCCGTCTATTTCAACATCGATGAAATCTGCGACAGCGATACGGACCTGCCGCACATGCTGCCAAGTCCTGAAAAATTTTCATCAAAGGTTCGCAAGTTGGGACTAGGCGATGGAAACAGGATTGTCGTTTACGACAGTTCGGGCGGATTCATGGCGGCGTGTCGGGTTTGGTGGATGTTCAGAATTTTTGGTCATGCCGATGTCGCCGTGCTGGATGGCGGTTTACCTAAGTGGATGGCGGAAAAACGGCCCGTCAATGACGACGAGGTGATCCCCCAACCACGCCATTTCAGCGCTTCCATGAACAACACGTTGGTCAAAAATCTTTCGCAAATGATGTCTAACATTGAAAAACACAAATATCAGGTCGTTGATGCCCGCAGTCCCGGTCGCTTCGATGGGATCGATCATGAACCCCGACCGACAGAAAAGCGCGGTCATATTCCGGGTAGCCTTAACCTGCCCTTCAACACCCTGTTGAACCCGAAAGACAACTTCACGTTCAAGTCTGCCGATGAAATTCTCGACGCCCTTGATCATGCGGGGATCGATTTAAATAATCCGCTCACCGCCAGTTGCGGATCAGGCGTCACCGCGTCCGTAACCGCTTTGGCACTCTATCTTGTCGGTCATGACGAGGTCGCGGTTTACGATGGTTCATGGGCGGAATGGGGCGATCATCCAGATACCCCCGTCGGCCCATAAGCAAGCCATGAAAGAAATTCTTTCAATTCGCCCCTTCATTGAAGGTGACTTTGAAGTTGTCGCCGCTTTGTGGCAATCCTGCGGGCTGACCCGGTCATGGAATGATCCCAAGCATGATATTGATGCGTGCCGGGCCAATCCAACCAGCGAGTTGTTCGTGGGCCTTAGCGGTGATCAGATCGTCTCCTCTGTCATGGCAGGTAACGATGGCCACCGGGGCGTCGTCTATTACGTCGCCAGTGCACCCGAACAGCAGGGCAAGGGATTCGCCAAACAGATGGTTCGTCACGCCGAAGACTGGCTGAATGGTCGTGGTGTGTGGAAAGTCAATCTGATGATCCGGGACGACAACGAGAAAGCCCGCGGCTTTTATCACGCCGTCGGCTATGAGGAAGAAGCGCGCATAAACATGTCGCGACGCCTTGAAAGCGCAAGCAAAGACCAACAACTTGAATGTATTGTCACCTACCTGCAGATGGATGAAGCGCCAACCCGCCCTGCCCCACCAACACCGGCCAAAAATATCGCCCTGCTTAGATGTGAAAGCCCAAGCGTCGGCTTTTATCGCTACCTGTATGAAAGCGTTGGCGCGGGCTGGCTTTGGTACGAACGCCGGGTTATCGATGACGCAACCCTGGCTGCCCTGGTTATCGATCCACTGGTGGAAATATTTGTCCTATATGTTGACGGAACCCCCGCGGGTTATTTTGAACTGGGCTTGCGCGAAATGCCGGAAATTGAACTGGCTTATTTCGGCCTGATGGGCGATTTCATTGGTCAGGGGCTGGGGTCATTTTTATTGCGTCAGGCCATTGACCAGGCCTGGAGCCACAATCCTGATCGCCTGTGGGTCCATACCTGCAACTTTGATCATCCCGATGCATTGGCTGTCTATCAGCGCTGCGGCTTTGAACCTTACGATCAGCAAACAACCTACGTTGACGATCCCCGCATTCTTCGCCCCGATCTGGATTGGACTTGAAACTTATGAAAATTGGAATTCCCAAAGAAATCAAACCGCAGGAAGGCCGGGTCGCCCTGTTGCCTGTCCATGTTAAGGAATTGGTTCAGGCTGGCCATCAAATTTGCGTCGAAAAAGATGCAGGGCTCAAGTCAGACGCAATGGATAAGGACTACGCCGAAGCCGGCGCCACCATTTACGATAGTCCGGCCCAGGTCTTTGAAAGCTCAGAGCTGATCGTCAAGGTCAAGGAGCCGCTGGAACCTGAATATGACCTCTATAAGGCCAACCACATTCTGTTCACTAACGTCCATTCCGCCGCCGACAGGCCGCTGACTGACCATATGTTGAAAGTCGGCCTGACCGCCATCGCCGCCGAAGACACCCACCAGCATGGTTCTCCCAATTGCCCGCTGGCTGGCGAGGTTGGCGCCTTTGAGGGTGTCCGCCTATGTCTCAACCCGCATGGCGGCACCGGCCGTCATTTCATGCCGCATTTTGGCGCACCCGCATTGAAAGCCGTGGTCTTGGGTTTGGGGGCTGTCGGCAGTGGCGCACTTAGAACCTTGTTGCGACTGGGTTGCTCGGTCACCGGACTCGATATCAGCCAGGCCTCAAGGATGAGCGCCGAAGTGAATTGGGCCGGTACTGACTTCACCACAGCCGGCACCGACGCCCTGCCGGGCTTGCTTGCCGACACCGACCTGTTTATCAATTGCGTGCTGTGGCCCAAACACCGTGACGATCATTTGATTGACCGCGCCATGCTTGCCCAAATGAAATCAACGGCGGTGATCGTCGATATTTCCTGCGATGCGGGCGGCGCTGTCGAGACCACCCGTGCGACAAGCTGGGACGACCCGGTTTATGTGGAGGACGGCATTCGGCACTTCTGCGTTGATAACATTCCCGGTGCCGTCGCCGTTACAGCGTCTGCCGGTTACGGCGAAGCCCTGCTGCCGTTCGTCAAATTGATTGGAGAGGTTGGCGCGATCGAGGCATGTCGACGCGAAAGCTGGCTGGCCAAGGGATTGACCTGTGTTAACGGTGAATTGATCCTTGAGGAAACCGGGCGTGTGCAGAAACGCTCCTTCACACCACTGGCGGATTTCCTAGTGTCCTGCCCCAGTAATTAGAGCCTCCTCAGAAACTCTAATCCATTGAATATAAGAGATGAATCAATATTTTGGTCTGGTATAATGCACGTTATTCGCCATTAACCAGATGAAAAGCTTGCACCATGCGCAGTCGTTGCTCCCCCAATCAGCTC